>JABZGO010000208.1 GCA_015259305.1 Alloprevotella tannerae
TCAATAAGCCGATCAAGTTTATCGGAACCGGAGAAAAGCTCGAAGCGCTTGATATCTTCCACCCCGAGCGTATGGCCGACCGTATCTTGGGTATGGGCGACGTCGTTTCGTTGGTAGAGCGTGCCCAAGAGCAATATGACGAGGCTGAAGCCAAGCGCTTGCAGCGTAAGATACAGAAGAATCAGTTTGACTTCGATGATTTCTTAGCCCAGATCCATCAGATTAAGAAGATGGGTAACTTAAAAGAACTCGCTTCTATGATTCCGGGCGTGGGCAAAGCGCTGAAGAATATAGATATTGACGATGATGCCTTCAAAGGAATAGAGGCAATCATCCTTTCTATGACGCCAAAAGAGCGCAAACACCCTGAAATCTTAAACACATCGCGCCGTATGCGCATCGCAAAAGGATCCGGTACAACGCAACAGGACGTTAACCGACTCCTAAAGCAGTTTGAGCAGACGCGAAAGATGATGAAGATGATGACAGGCTCAAAGATGGGCAAGATGATGGCGCAGATGCCGAAAGGAAAAATGCCTAATCTGCCCGAAAATTTCCCACAATAAAAGATTTTTTCAAGAGAGGTGTAACCCAACTTCTCCTTTGTTCACATAATACCCCACATACGATGAAAATTCTTGATGGCAAAGCCACGGCTGCTGCGATTAAAGCAGAAATTGCCGAGGAAGTAAAAAGAATTGTTGAGGCCGGCGGCAAACGCCCCCATTTGGCTGCAGTGCTCGTCGGACACGACGGTGGCAGTGAAACGTACGTAAATAATAAAGTTAAGGCCTGCGAGGTATGCGGCTTCGAGTCTTCACTGATTCGTTTTGAAGAAGACGTGACGGAAGAAGAGTTGCTCAATTGTGTAAAGCGTCTCAATGAAGACGATAACGTAGATGGCTTTATCGTACAATTGCCCTTGCCGGCTCATATCTCAGAGCAAAAGGTGATCGAAGCCATAGATTATCGCAAGGACGTAGATGGTTTCCATCCGATAAATGTAGGTCGCTTGATGTTAGGCTTGCCGTGCTTTGTCTCAGCTACGCCGCTCGGTATCCTCGAACTTTTGCAGCACAACAATATCCCTACGAAGGGAAAGAAATGCGTTATTGTAGGCCGTAGTAATATTGTAGGTAAACCTTTGGCTACGCTTATGATGCAGAAAGGTTATGGAGATGCTACGGTGACGGTTTGCCATAGCAGGACGGCCAACTTAGCGGAAGAGTGCCGCCAAGCAGATATTCTTGTTGGCGCAATGGGCCGCCCAGAATTTATCACAGCCGATATGGTAAAAGAAGGCGCTGTGGTTATCGATGTCGGTACAACGCGCGTTAAAGATGAAACGCGTAAAAGTGGCTTCCGCTTGTCGGGCGATGTGAAGTATGACGAAGTGGCTCCGAAGTGCGAATGGATTACGCCTGTGCCCGGTGGTGTCGGCCCGATGACGATTTGTATGCTGATGCTCAATACGCTGGCTGCCGGCAAACATACATATTATAAATAAAGGTAGCTTCTCCGATTCTTTTCGGCGAACTCGCATTTGTTTTACACTTCTCTATTATTGCCTGCATGGTGCATTTTTATGCGCCGGGCGATGGTAGAGAAGCGTTTCTTTATCCTTTTGTGTGCTATTTTGACTGTTGTTTGCGCGAAAAGCCTTATCTTTGCCACGAAATGAAAATAAAGGAAGTCGCTGAGGCCCTTGAAAGGTTCGCGCCCCTGCCGCTGCAAGAAGACTATGATAATGCCGGCTTGCAGATTGGATTAACAGAGGTGGAAGCATCAGGGGCTTTATTGTGTTTAGACGTGACGGAGGCCGTCATAGAAGAGGCTGCTGCGAAAGGTTGTAATCTTATCGTGGCGCATCACCCTTTGCTCTTTCGCGGACTGAAGCAGGTGAGTGATACGACGCAGGTTGAACGCTGCGTGCGCTTGGCTATCCAACGCGATATCGCTATCTATGCAGCCCATACCAATTTGGATAATGCGCGCGGTGGTGTCAATTATGAGATTGCTGAGCGCTTGGGACTGCACGATGTAGACTTCTTACGTCCCGAAGGTGAAGGAGGAAGCGGACTTATAGGGCGTCTGGCAATGCCGGAAGATCCGTATAGCTTTCTAAAGCGAGCGAAAGATGCTTTTGCGGCCCTTTGCTTGAAGCATAATCAAGGGCCGGCGCGGCCGGTGCAAATGGTTGCCGTGTGTGGCGGATCGGGGGACTTCTTACTCTCAGATGCTATTGAGGCAGGGGCTGACGTGTTCCTGACAGGCGAGATGCATTATCACGCTTATTTTGGCCACGAAAACCAGATTTGGATTGGCGTGGCAGGGCATTATGAGACGGAACAATACACGATTCAACTGCTTCGACGCATTTTGGAGCGCGATTGCCCGGGCTTACCTTTATATGAGACAACGATAAATACGAATCCGATAAAATACATGGTATGATCAAGTGAGACGATGCAGCGCCGACTGCACGTTAAGCTAAGGTCGACATTAAACCTTTTCGAATTATGGCAAAGAAAGATGTTGCAGAGATGTCTGTAGAGCAGAAGTTGAAGACGCTTTACCAGTTGCAAACAACCCTCTCTGAGGTTGATAAGATCAAAACGCTTCGTGGCGAACTCCCGCTTGAGGTGCAAGACTTGGAGGATGAGATCGCCGGATTTACTACGCGCCTCAATAAGTATGAAGAAGAGGTCGCTTCAAGAGAGGCTGATATCGAAATGAAGCAACACAAGATAGCGGAAGCCAAAAGTTTGATGGATCGCTATCAAGAGCAGCAAAAGGATGTGAAGAACAATCGCGAGTATGATATGCTTTCGAAGGAAATCGAATTTCAAACGCTCGAGATTGAACTTCAAAATAAGAAGATCGGCGAGGCGCGTGCAGGTATTGAGAAGCGCTTGCAGGAGATTGAAGAGTGCAAGGCGGTGCTTGATGATCGCCAACAGGCTTTAGCCGAAAAAAAAGCTGAACTCGACGATATCGTTGCAGAGACCAAGGCACAAGAAGAGAAGTTGCGCGAAAAGGGCAAAACGCTTGAAGTTCAGATCGAACCGCGCTTGCTGACGGCCTTTAAGCGCATACGTAAAAATAGTCGTAATGGTTTAGGTATTGTCTATGTGCAGCGCGATGCTTGCGGCGGATGCTTCAATAAGATTCCGCCTCAGCGTCAGTTGGATATCCGTATGCGCAAGAAAATCATTGTCTGCGAATATTGCGGCCGCATTATGATCGACCCCGAACTTGCCGGTGTAAAGCCTGCCGAGACGCAGGAGGAGAAACCGAAACGACGTCGCAAGACCACGACTACACGCAAAACAAAAACGGAGGAATAATCCATCCACTTATAGGATAAGAGCGCCTGAGAGTTTTTCGCTTTCAGGCGCTCATTTTTGCGTATACACACTCTAATTATATTGAGCTATATTTCGTAAATAACGTGAGTTC
>JABZGO010000209.1:0-241 GCA_015259305.1 Alloprevotella tannerae
GTTATAATGTCTGTAATACTTTGATCCTATCCATATACGATCTGCAAAGATACTAATAATCAGAGGAACAATGAACCAAAGAAGCAGGAGAAGTGGCCCGTTGTGTTTGGAGTGTCCCTGAATGAGTTGTAAAATCGAGATGTTGCCGTCAGCTATTGGCAACTCATTGTTGCTCCATTTGGCCTCGATACGACCATTTTTGAGCAGCAACAAACCGGGATTGGAGCGCACCATAGCCTTG
>JABZGO010000209.1:251-3457 GCA_015259305.1 Alloprevotella tannerae
GATAAGCTGCTCCGGTGCGGTCTTTCCAATCGGAAACGGCCTGCGGACGTTCCGTGGTCACGCCGTAAAAGGCGTAACCTTTATCCACGCAAAAGTCGTATAAATCATTGATGCGATCATTGCTGCCGTCGTCAGCCGTAACTTCATCGGGCAAAGTCAGCAGAAATGTATAGCCGGTGTCCTCAAGCACAGCGGCCGTCAAATCATTGCCGGCTTGATCTTGCAGATAGAAGTTGGCCCTCTCCATAGCGCGGCGATCGGGTATTTCTCCGTTATAAGCCGCACGAATATCTGCCCCAACGGGATAAGCGGTAAAATCTATGACCGGCAAATAGTGGAGCGTATAAAGGCCAAGACTGACGATGTAGACGAGCGACCAAATTGACGTGACCCATTCGTTGCGTTCGGAGATTAGCCTAATGTGGCGAACGGGGAAGACACAAAGAAACAAGGCTGCGGCAAGTAGCAGAACATTCTTCAGTAGCGTCTCTCCGTTTGACAAGACGATTGCTTCACCAAAACAACCGCAATCTTCCACCGAATTGGTTATATATATATATAAGGTGATGGCCGTCATAACCATCATAAACGCCGCTACAGCTAAAGTAGTCAGGCGGCGCCTAATGCCCAAGAGGAGATTTAGGCCAAGCATCGTCTCTGTCGCAGCGAGCGCTATGGCTGCAAACTGCAACAAGAGCGAATTATCGTCAAAATGCAGATCGAAATGGGTCAAATATGCATTGAGCTTAATGCACATCCCCATCGGATCGACTGCTTTTACAAAGCCGGAAAACAAAAATGTACCCGCCAACAAAAAGATGCTGAGGCGGGCCAGCCAAAAGGTGACGATTGAAATCAGGTTTTTCATTCGGCTCAGCCTTCCTCCTCAACCGTGAGCTTTATTAAGCCAAATACTGCATAGTTCATTATATCCATATAGTTGGCACCGATGCCTTCGGAGACGAGCGTTTCGCCCTTCAGATCTTCAATCTGCTTGACGCGGAACAACTTCATAAGGATAAGATCTGTATAAGAGGAGACGCGCATCGCCCGCCAAGCCTCGTCGTAGTCGTGATTTTTACGCAGCATCAGCGCCAAGCTCTCGGCCGCTTTGTCATCATACAGCGCGAGCGCTTGCTCGACCGTCAAATCTTCATCTATCGTATGCCCCAACTCGATTTGAATGAGACCGATAATAGAATAATTGACCAGACCTATAAATTCGGGCACGATGCCTTCATCTACAAGTGCGCTACCTTTCTCTTCGAGGGAGCGGATGCGGCGCGCTTTTATCAGTAGCTGGTCTGTCAGCGAGGGGATGCGAAGCAGGCGCCACGCAGCACCATAATCATGGAGTTTGTGGGCAAACAGCGAGCGGCAAGTTTCCATTACTTGCACAAATTCTTGCTCTGTAGACAATGCCATCATAGTAATTGCTTTTGCAAGCAAAAGTACAATTAATTTGAAGATAAACCAAGCAAAGATTATCACAAGCCACGCTACTGCACTTTTTTTATTGGCGAGTGCCCAAACGGGGATTCAAAATGCGACGCGCTGACTTGCGCGCTACTCCGTTCAACGAGATGCTCATTTGCCGGCAGCAAACCATCGTTTGCCGGCAGCAAACCATCGTTTGGCAACAGCAAACCATCGTTTGGCAGGAGCAAACGATGAAAAGCCGAAAAGCGAACGCTTGTGAGCGCACTGCGATGGTGTTTAAGGCGGACTTAGGCCGCGCCAACGCTTGCAGGCTTACAACTTTTTTGGAACAAAAGAAAGCGGGGCCGCATTATATGCTACCCCGCTTTACTATATGAGAATGAAAAAGAAATTACTCGCCGGCTTCTGCCTTGGCGTTCTTAATCATTTCTTTACTCGGCATTACGTAGACTTCTACGCGGCGGTTTTGCTCGCGACCCGCACTTGAATCATTTGAAGCTACAGGATTGCTCTCGCCGAAGCCTTTTACTTCTTTCATTTGTGAAGATGAGATACCATTGGAGCGCAGGTAGCTGCTTACGCTATTAGCGCGTTGCTCTGAAAGCACTTGGTTCTTATTCATGCTCTCTGATGCTGAAGCGCCGCGCCATCCTTGATTGTCCGTGTAGCCATAGACGTAAAGATCCATATCTGATGTCAGATTCTTAGCAAATGTAGCCAAATCGTTGCGAGCTGAAGAGCTCAACACGTCTTGCCCCGTCTGGAATAAGAGACCGGAAGGGAACGTAACTTTAACGTAGGTGAGTCCGGTCTTTTCATCCTTAATCACTTCTGCTTCCGCATTGGCTTTGCGCGCAGCCTCGCGGGCTTTATCCATCTTATTGCCGATCAAAACGCCGGCACCCGCGCCTACCGCAGCACCGATTGCGCCACCAATAGCAGCACCTTTGCCCTTACCGGCAATGCCACCGATGATTGCACCAAGCGCAGCACCACCACCGCCACCGATTAGTCCGCCCTTGGCCTTATTTGACATATCACAGCCGCTAAACAGAAGCGCTGCACATAAACATAAAACTGAAACTTTCATCTTCATTTCCAAATCTTTTTGTATTTAACAAGCCGCAAAGATAGAGCAAAGGACGATTAGATGCAAATTTGTCAAACAAATAATCAAGCTACTTAATTTTTTATAGTCTTTCAGAACACTTTTACAGCGGTTTTTGTGCAGAATAAATCTTAGGAACGCCTTATATGAATGGAAATTGCTAACTTCGCGGTCAAAATAAATTAGAAAAAACAATGGCGAAAGAACTCAAAGACCTGACGAAGAGAAGTGTGGATTATTCCCGCTGGTATAACGAATTGGTTGTAAAGGCCGAATTGGCAGAGCAATCGGACGTGCGTGGCTGTATGGTGATTAAACCTTATGGCTATGCAATATGGGAACGCATCCAGCAGAGCATGGACGCGCGCTTTAAGGAAGTGGGTGTGCAAAACGTATATTTCCCATTATTGATCCCGAAATCTTTTCTTTCGAAAGAGGCTGAACACGTTGAGGGCTTCGCCAAGGAATGTGCTGTCGTAACGCACTATCGCTTGAAGACGAATGCTGAGAAGACGGGCGTAGTCGTTGATCCTGAAGCCAAACTCGACGAAGAGTTGATCATACGCCCTACATCTGAAACGATGTTTTGGAACACATACCGCAAATGGATTCATTCGTGGCGAGATCTGCCCGTCATTTGTAATCAATGGTGTAACGT
>JABZGO010000020.1 GCA_015259305.1 Alloprevotella tannerae
TTTTTAATGCAGGACTTCGGTTTCGTACAAAGTTTACAGGACATACGCTACAGGCGGGCCTCAACTGGCAGTTTGAAAAGATAAAGGAAAATGCACGTGAATGGGAGATGCGCGACTCTATGGGCTATTCGCTCCCCCACACGCCAGACATGCTACGCTTAATTTATAGTTTGCACTCAGCCAACGAGGTGCAGGGCAACAGGCTTTCAGGCTTCCTACAAGATAGCTGGCGATTCAAGAGTAAATTAGGCTTGTTTAATCTCACCTACGGCGTAAGATTAAGCCATTGGGATTGGAACAAGGAAACGACAATTTCGCCTCGCATCTCCATTGGGCTGCTTCCGGCAGCCAATGATCATTGGACTTTGCGGTTTGCTACGGGTTTCTATTATCAACCTCCATTCTACAAAGAATTAAGAGATACTGCACTAGTAAATGGCATTGCAAACGTTAATCTGAACAGATCTATCAAGTCGCAAAGATCTATCCATTTTGTTCTCGGAGGAGATTATACCTTCCGCCTACTTGATCGCCCGTTTAAGTTTACAGCCGAACTCTACTATAAAGCGCTATCCAACTTAAACCCATACAGTGTAGACAACATAAGAGTAGTCTATTATGGTCGTAACATGGCATCCGGTTATGCAGCAGGCTTAGATCTGAAATTATATGGCGAGTTTGTGCCTGGCACAGATAGTTGGTTGTCGGTCTCTTTGATGCAAACCAAAGAAAAAATTGCTGGTGTATGGTTGCCTCGTCCAACGAGTCAGCGCTACAATGTCTCACTTTATTTCACAGATTTCTTCCCTGGGAGCACGCGCTGGAGAAGTACGCTAAAATTAGCCTTTGCGGATGGACTGCCTTTCGGCCCTCCGCATACGGATCGCTCACAACAGACGTTCCGAGCACCTGCTTATAAACGCGTAGACTTGGGCGTGAGCTATCGTTTAATTAACAACGAAGACCGCCACTTGACGCGAGGCTTGGGAAGAATGATTAAGAATGCGTGGTTAGGCGTTGATGCTTTTAATCTATTGGGGATTCAAAACATCAATTCTTACTTCTGGGTTACGGATATTACGAATACGCAATATGCCGTCCCTAACTTCTTAACCGGAAGACAGATCAACTTCCGTTTTTCAATAGACTTTTAATAACGACTATCGATGCTTAGCTTCTATCTATGAGCTGTATGCAAAATGTAGTGCCTTGACCAGGCTCACTACTCTTTACAAAGATTTTCCCGCGATGGTATTCCTCAATTATACGCTTGGCGAGCGAGAGGCCAAGTCCCCATCCGCGGCGCTTAGTTGTAAAACCAGGCTTAAAAACATTCTTAAAATTTTTCTTAGGAATACCCTTGCCGGTATCAGATACTAATATTGAAATTCGCTTTTCGCGCTCCGTTACATCAACACAAATCTCCCCTACACCGGCCATCGCATCAATAGCATTTTTACAAAGGTTCTCTATCACCCATTCAAAAAGCGGCGCATTGATTTTCGCATACATCGCCGATGCGGAAAAAGACGTCTTGAGCTTAACCTTCTGTGACGTCCGCTTACCTATATAACCAAGTACACGTAGAATAACTTCGTTTAGATTTTCCTGCGTCATTTCGGGCGCAGAACCAATCTTAGAAAAGCGCTCTGCTATCAATTGAAGCCGCTGAATGTCCTTATCCATCTCAGGAACCAGAGGATCGTCGGGGTAACTCTCACGCAAAATAATGCTGCCAGCCATTAAAGACGAGATAGGCGTACCTAATTGGTGCGCCGTTTCCCTCGAAAGGCCGACCCAAACCTTATTTTGTTCCGCTCGCTTAGAACTTAATAAGGCTAAAATAGCAACAACTATAAATAAAGCCACAACGCCTAACTGAACATAGGGATACGTGGCTAGACGCTTCAACATCAAAGATGGTTCATAACAGATTTCAATTTTATTATCCGCCGCCTCATCTTCAGAAAGCTTCATTTCCATACACAATCCCGAAGACTTCATCTTATCAGCACGCAACAACAATTGTTGTGTAATGGCTTTATAACTCTTGCTCTGAGCATCTGATAAGACACTTTCCAAACTATCTTGGGGAATCCCTATATTTCGTGCTGCTAGGACGCGCCCTTGTCCATCCAAAACAATAACAGGAATCGTATTATTCCCATTAAGAACGCGCAAGACTAAATTCAAATCAGTATTTTCATCAGCACGCGTTAGTGAGCGCATAGCTTCTGCCCACACTTCCATCTTTGCTGTTTCTTCCCGAGTCAGATCCTTTATAAGAATACTGCTGACGACGAGTGAAAGAGCGGCAATGATTAAAGCTGCAATAATGAGGGCAGCTTTAACCGTGCGCATATTCAAACTAAAGCGCTTCATTTTGTTGGAGCGAGCCATTAATTTGCTCGATATAATTTAGAATTTCTTCTCTTCCTAAATTACTAGTTGAGCTAGAGACAAAATAAGGTGGAAGTTCTTCCCATTCCTCTTTTAATGTTGCTAAGAATCCTTGCACATTAGATTTTAATACGCCTCTCTTATTCTTATCCGCTTTGGTAAAAATAATAGAAAAAGGCACGCCAAACTCGCCTAAAAAGCGAATGAATTCAAGATCAATCGTCTGTGGCTTAAGCCTAGAGTCAATTAGCACAAATAAGTTTGTGAGTTGTTCACGACGAGTCACATATCGCTCAATCATCTTGCGCAATTCTTCGCGCTCTTTCTTACTACGTTTAGCGAAGCCATAGCCTGGCAAGTCTACCAAGAACCATTCATCGTTTATGATAAAGTGATTAATGAGCAATGTCTTGCCTGGAGTTGACGAGGTCTTTGCTAATGCGGACCGACCTGTCAGCATATTAATTAGGCTACTCTTTCCCACATTACTTCTACCAATAAATGCGTACTCAGGGATCATTGTAGCAGGGCATTGTTCCAAACGCGCACTACTGATCTTAAATTCAGCTGTGTTGATCTTCATTTCTCGACTGTTTGTAATGCAAAAATAATGAATTTTCCTAACTTTGCCATTCCAACTCTGACTGAATGAACGAACAGTATCCTTCAAAACACTTAGAACGTGCGCTGAATGAATTTACCAAATTACCAGGTATTGGAAGGCGAACGGCTTTACGTTTAATTCTTCATCTGCTAAAGCAAGATGAGACTTACGTAAATTCCTTTGCTGAAAGTCTTATCGCCGTCAAAGAGAAGATCCATTATTGCAAACTATGCCACAACATTTCCGACACTGATGTGTGCGAAATATGCGCCAACCCACTACGCGATCAATCTGTCGTATGTGTAGTAGAAAACATATCAGGTGTATTAAGCATTGAGAATACAGGCGCCTTTCGCGGACTCTATCATGTTTTAGGCGGCGTTATATCTCCAATGGATGGCGTTGGGCCTTCTGATCTTGAAATAGATAGTTTGATTGACCGAGTAGCAAGTGGAGAGGTAAAAGAGATTATTTTTGCACTAAACCCGACAATGGAGGGTGACACCACAATCCTTTTATATTCAGCGTAAACTCGCACAATATGACGTCAAGCTTACGACCTTGGCGCGCGGTGTCAGCGTTGGAGAGGAGTTGGAATATACTGACGAAATCACATTAGGACGTTCTATCACTGAGCGTATAGAAATCAAGCAATAACAAGAAATGAATAATCGAATGCAGCCTGATGCTACATCCCCATACTTCGTTTTTCAAAAGCGAGGCCTCTTTTGCCTTTGGATAGTCATTATCATCTACGTTGCCTTATCTGAAGCAGAAATATTTCCGACGAGTTTTCTTGGGAAAAGTGCTGAGACAAAATATTTTTCAGACATTATTTCCATCATAACTGCTATTGGCGGCTCCTTTTTGGCTTATTCCCTGCCCTCTTGGAAAAGAGTTGCAGCCATTTTAGGGCAGCCTACGACAGCACAGAGCAAGAAAAAGCAAGCAAAATGGATAAGTCTGCGATTATTCCTTTTATGCCTCGCAACGCTACCCAGCATTTTTTGCTACTACAGTATCTCTTTTACAGGCACATCGCTTTATAGCTTTTTTATTGCTGTAGTGGCTAGCATTCTTTGCTTTCCATTCAAATCAAAAGACTCTGAGCAATGACTTTATCCATCATCATTGTCAACTACAATGTAAAGTATTATTTGGAACAATGTCTGCATTCTGTGTGGAAAGCAGTAGAAGGCATCGACAATGAAGTCTTTGTCGTAGACAATGCGTCCAAAGATGACTCAGTGGCGTACTTGAAAACCAAATTTCCACAACAGCAATACCCACACCTCCATATCATTGCCAATCGTCATAATCTTGGTTTTGGAAAAGCAAACAACCTTGCGCTAAAAAAAGCAACCGGCGAATTTATACTTTTCCTCAACCCTGACACGATACTAACTGAACACACGCTACACGACTGCATTGCTTTTGCTCGCACGCGTCCCAATTTAGGAGGCTTAGGCGTAAAAATGCTGCGCGACAATGGAGAGTTTGCTTTGGAATCTCGGCGAAGTCTTCCTACACCTTGGACCTCGTTTTGCAAGATCACGGGCTTAGCTACCTTGTTTCCAAAATCCAAGCTATTTGGCAAATATAATCTGCGTTTTCAGTCGGAAGACGAAAGTTCGCAGATTGATATTATATCGGGAGCCTTCTTGTTTGCAAAACACGAAGTGTTGAAAAAAACGGGCGGATTCGACGAACAATTTTTTATGTACGGAGAAGACATCGACCTCTCTTACCGAATACTCAAAGCCGGCTATAAAAACTACTATCTGCCCACGCCCATTTTACACTACAAAGGTGAAAGTACGCACAAAAACTCTTTCCGCTACGTTCACGTTTTCTACGAGGCGATGCTTATCTTCTTCCGCAAGCACTACCGCCACTATAGTTTGATATTGAGCATCCCCATTATGGCAGCCATTATCTTGAGCGCCTGCCTCTCACTCGTATCTCGCCAGCTGCGACGCTTTAAGCGTTTTCTCTTTCCCAAGCCTTCAAATGCTGAAGAACGCTGTTACTATAATGGGACTCACTTGGATGATTTCCTTCGACTCAATATGCCGCTAACAGAAGACGCCTCCAAAGCCCTATACTTTGTTTACGATACGGCAGATCTCTCATATGATGAAATACTGTCCCGTTTAAGCAACTCTGATCACAAACATTATTTAGGAACGTTCTTCCCGAGAGAGAAAATTCTCATTACAGCCGGCGACGTCTTCCATTAAACAAGCTAAAAGCCTATGTTGCAGTTAAGAGCATTAGAGCCTGAAGATTTAGAGTTTCTATATACGATAGAAAACGATCCGAGTCTATGGGAGGTTACGTCTGCTTGCGGCCCATATTCTCGCTATGCACTCAAGCAATATCTTGCAGCACAGCCCTCATCTATTTACGAAAACAATCAACTAAGGCTGATTGCAACAAAAGAAGATGGGCGCGCGATAGGCACAGTAGATCTATTTGACTTTTCGCCTACTGACAGGAGAGCTGAAGTCGGACTTGCAATTTTAAAGGACGAACGCGGAAATGGTTATGGCCTAGAAATGCTACAAAAAGCAACGGACTACGCACGCCTCTTTCTCAACATTCATCAACTCGTAGCGCATATTTCCC
The DNA here is from genome assembly GCA_015259305.1 of Alloprevotella tannerae. Classification (GTDB taxonomy): domain Bacteria; phylum Bacteroidota; class Bacteroidia; order Bacteroidales; family Bacteroidaceae; genus Alloprevotella; species Alloprevotella tannerae_B. Next base: position 5,633 of record JABZGO010000020.1, read on the forward strand.
TCTGTAGTAACGAGCGTTCCTTGCAGACTTTCCGACAATGTGGCTTCGAGGACCTTGTCATTTTAACCGACTGGCACTTTTGCAATGGCGCATTTGAGGATGTTGTGTTAGTAAGAAAATTTTTAATATAACTATACTTTCAGCTACAACATTACCACCCAAAACTTTAACCCCTCCCTTTCAATATTTTCAGAGTGAAGCCGAGTAAGTTCATCGCAAATTTGGACTATGCGTAAACTCAAGCCCATTTATGAGCTAAGCCTGCAACGTTTTCTATTCTACTGTCGTGATGCAACGTTTGTCCCCTCACGATAGTATAAACGTACGCTCACGATGAAAAACATGTACTAGCGTGAAAGGACAAAGAATAAGGTGGAGTTGGTTGCGTAATTTCACATTTATATCGCTCGAAAGATCAAGCCAAAAGCGTTAAAAGGACTCCCAAAAGATGGGGCAGAAAGCTTTCGTGACACAAGACCAATCCATAGTATATCAAATCTAAAACCCAAACGTCCGTGACAAATTCGTATAAATCAAGAAAAAGGAAAAAGCTTGCAAATTTCAAGACTACATCTTCAAACTTACAAGCTTCTATTTCCAAACGTCGGGGTGAAAGGATTCGAACCTTCGACCCCCTGCTCCCAAAGCAGGTGCGCTAACCGGACTGCGCTACACCCCGTTTGTTTGTTTCGGCTGCAAAGATAATATTTTATTTTTAAACATCAATCAAACTTGATAGCTTTTGCAGGCTGAATACGAGAAATAATAAAACTTGGTACGACTAAGGCCGCTAAAGTTATGATAAAAGTGGATATATTCAGCAAGAGTATATACCACCAATTCAGACTAATGGGCACCGTACTAACGTAATACGTCTCCGGGTTAAGTTGAGCCCATCCGAAATGTTGTTGTAGCAAGACCAAAGCCAAACCGATAACGTTGCCTATTACCAACCCACGAAGAATAATAAAGGCGGCGTAATATAAAAATGTATTGCGTATTCGCGTATTTGAAGAACCTAGTGCCTTCAAAAGGCCAATCGTAGAGGTGCGCTCCAAAATTAAGATGAGCAAACCACTGACCATCGAAAAGCCGGCCACAAGCGTTACGAGCACTAATATGACCCAAATGTTTACGTCTAAAAGCGTCAGCCAATTAAAGACAGAAGCGGTCCGCGGATTTTCTTTTATGGACATCACGGCATAGGATGCGCCATTTTTATCTTTGCGACCATTAACCAAACGCCCTACGCGCTGAGCGACTTGATCTAAAGCGGAAAAATCTTTTACTCGCAACTCTAAACCACTACTCTGATCCGGCTGCCAACCATTTAAGCGATTGACGACAGCTTTACCTGTCAGAGCAAATGAGCGGTCAAACTGCTTCATATTAGTACTGTATATGCCTACAATCTTAAAGCGCCTCATTTTAATGGTGTTCTCAAAAAAATAGGCGTAAACCAAATCTCCAACGTGCAGATTCAACAAATCGGATTGTGTTCGAGAGATGGCGATTTCGTTTGTAGACTTTGTCGCACTGAATTTTGGGAGACGACCGGCTATTAAGCAGCGCTTTAGAAACGAAATATCATAATCTTCTCCTAAACCTTTCAATACGACAGCCTGAAAGTCGTCGGTTGTCTTCAAGATGCCCTGCTTTTCAGAAAAGCGTTGCAAATGAGCAATCTCAGGCAATTGTTGCAGTTTCTGAACAATTTCACCTTCTGTGACAACCGGATAACTTTCAGGAGACGCTAAAGCGTTAGTATCGAAAACTTCCAAATGAGACCCAAATCCGGTAAGCCTATAGCTGATTTCAGACTTGAAACCAAGCACAACGCAAACGGAGACAATCATTACGGCCAGCCCCACTGCGATGCCGGAAGTTGCCACGATAATGGCCGGCGTGGATGCACGATTCTTCTGCTGCCGATCTCCGGTGGAGAAAAAGCGCTTAGCCAAAAATAATGATAGGTTCATTTGGAAGTTTTCTGGCTGTCGTTCTTATTTCTTCTTGCCGGGATATGCTTCAAGAGCCTTGCGCAATACGAGCAATGCACGCTGCATATCTTCAATCTTAAGAACGTAAGCGATGCGCACCTCATCGCGGCCTAAGCCCGGCGTAATGTAGAAGCCTTCTGCAGGCGCCATCATTACAGTCTGGCCTTCATAGCTGAAATCCGTGAGACACCAAGCACAGAAATCAGATGCGTCTTCAACCGGCAGGCGTGCTATGGTATAAAATGCGCCCATAGGCATTGGTGAATAAACACCGGGAATGGCATTTAAGCCCTCAATCAAACAATCGCGGCGCTTCAAGTACTCATCATAGCAAGATGTGATGTACTCTTGCCCAGCTTCGATAGATGCTTCTGCTACAATCTGCCCCAAAAGAGGAGGAGACAAACGTGCTTGACAGAACTTCATCGCCGCCTTGCGGACAGCTTCATTACGCGTCACAAATGCACCGATACGGATACCGCACTCGCTGTAGCGCTTTGAAACAGAGTCGATCAGAATTACGTTTTGCTCAAGTCCCTCTAAATGACAAGCGGAAATATAGGGAGAACCTGCATAAATGAATTCACGATATACTTCGTCGGAGATCAAATAAAGATTGTGCTTCTTGACCATCTCACGAATCTGATTCATTTCTTCAGGCGTATAAAGTCCACCCGTCGGATTGTTAGGATTGCAGATCAGAATAGCTTTTGTGCGCTCATTGATCAGCTTTTCAAACTCCTCTACTTTCGGCAATGCAAAGCCATCATCTATAGACGTGCTAACCGTGCGCACCTTTGCACCAGCAGCAATAGCAAACGATTTGTAGTTTGCGTAAGTAGGTTCTGTCGTAATTACTTCATCGCCCGGGTTGAGACAAACCATAAATGCGAGTTGTACAGCTTCAGACCCACCCGTAGTAATGATGATATCATCAGTTCTCAGGTCGATATTATAAGTTTTGTAATAGTCGACCAGACGCTTGCGATAGCTCAAAAAGCCCTGACTTGGACTGTATTCGAGCGTTTGACGAGTGACGTGTTTTAAAGCTTCAAGCCCAACTTCAGGCGTAGGTAAATCAGGTTGTCCGATGTTAAGGTGAAAGACGTGTACGCCTTTAGATTTGGCAGCATCTGCCAAAGGAGCCAATTTGCGAATCGGCGATTGCGGCATCTCTTCCGCGCGATGTGAAATTTCTAGCATAATCAGAGGTTAAAAATTATACTGCAAAAGTAATACATGGTGGGTGAAAAGCCAACAAAATTCGCGGTATTTTTCCGCCTTTCTCAATTGTTCTTCACTATTTAACAGCTATTCCTCAGGTATCAGTGGAAACTCCATAAAAGCCGGACGATATTGAGAGAGTCCGTCTTTGTTATTTCGTGCTTATTAGGCTATCTTAGTAGCAAACATTAAGCCCACCGTGTACAAGCTTGGAGTAATATGTCTCCTTTTTTCGATTAACTATGCGTAGGGGCAGTGCTATTTTGTGTAAATATACGATGCTTTCTTTTGCCTTTCATCTGAATTGCACTAACTTTGCACCCGCTATGGCTAATTTAGAAAATCTCCAGATTGATTTAAAAAGAGCAACTACAGCCAACGAGTCTTTTGTTTTAAGCTTAGACGATCATTTTTTTCAACAACTTGAACAAGAAGAAATATCAGGAGGCTCTATTCGCGTAAAGTGTTCTATAAAGCAATTTACTGAAGATACATTCCAATTAAAATTTGACATGGTAGGAGAAGTCGAAGTGCTTTGTGATCGTTGTTTAGATGCTGTGCGTCTCCCGGTAGCGATCAGAGATAATTGCTTTATAAGTTACGGAGAGGAAAATGAAGACCTTGACATAAAGAGCATCTCACCATCAGAAAGGATTTACGACTTATCGTGGGATATTTATGAGCTGATCGAAACTTCACTCCCTATTGAACGCAAACATCCACAAGGGCTGTGTAATAAAGATATGCTTAGAAGATTCCAAATAGAAAATGAAGAATAACAACTAAAATACAATTAACAATGGCACATCCTAAAAGAAGACAATCCAAGACGAGAACTCTGAAGCGCAGAACACACGACAAGGCAGTTGCTCCGACAATGGCAATCTGCCCGAACTGCGGAGGTTGGCACATTTATCACACGGTATGCCCCACTTGCGGACATTATCGTGGCAAGCTTGCCGTCGAAAAGGAGACCGTAACGGAATAATCTCTCTTATCTCGCGAGGTGCAATTTACAAGATACGGATCAAATACGACTCGTAGCTTGTAAATTGTATCTCGCTTTTGTTATTCATTAAACTTCTCTTTATGATTAATGCAGCAATAACAGGCGTAGGAGGGTATGTACCCGAATACATATTAAATAATGACGAACTTTCTAAGCTGGTAGACACAAGCGACGAGTGGATTATGGCGCGTGTCGGAATCAAAGAAAGACGTATCTTAAATGAAGAAGGACTTGGAACGAGCTATATGGCCCGCAAGGCTGTGAAGCAACTTCTTGAAAAAACGGGAACAGATCCTAAAGAAGTTGACGCGCTACTTATAGCCACAATTACGCCAGACTTCCATTTCCCCTCAACAGCTTCTATTGTGGTAGGAAAGTTAGGGATGACCAATGCGTACGCCATCGACACACAGGCGGCCTGCTGCGGTTTTCTCTTCACGATGGACCAAGCTGCTTGTATGATACAAAGCGGACGCTATAAGAAGGTTATTGTTTGTGCTGCAGAAAAGCTATCCGGCGTTGTTGACTATACGGATCGCGCTACGTGTGCACTCTTCGGCGATGGTGCTGCTGCAGTGTTGGTTGAGCCAACGGAAGAAGACTTAGGCTGGAAAGATTCTCTATTAAGAACTGACGGAAAAGGCCTTCCTTTCCTCTGTCTAAAAGGCGGCGGATCAGTATGTCCTCCATCTTACCACTCTTTAGAGCATCGTATGCATTATTTGCATCAAGAAGGTCGAACCGTGTTCAAATATGCGGTAACTGATATGAGTGAGGTTAGCGCAAAATTAGCAGAGCGTAATAATCTGACTAATGAAAATCTTGATTATGTCATACCTCACCAAGCAAATATCCGCATTATTGAGGCTGTAGCAAATCGCCTGCAAGTGCCGATGGAAAAAGTTTTGATAAACATCCAGCGTTATGGCAACACTTCAAGTGCAACAATCCCTTTGGTATTATGGGATTTTGAAAAGCAGCTACACAAGGGCGACAACTTGCTTCTCACGGCTTTCGGAGCAGGATTCACCTACGGATCTGCCTATCTAAAATGGGCATACGACCCTGCTTAATGTAGCGTCTTCACTCCTTTGCTCTCTGTTGAACTACTTTATAGAAAATAGCAACTATTGTGAAATCAGGTTTTGTAAATATTGTAGGTAATCCGAACGTCGGGAAGTCTACACTGATGAACTTATTTGTGGGTGAGCGCATTTCTATTGCGACCTTTAAGGCGCAAACAACGCGCCACCGGATCTTAGGTATCGTCAATAAACCCGATGCGCAAATCATATTTTCTGATACACCAGGCGTTTTAAAGCCTAATTATAAGATGCAAAAGGCTATGCTTACATTCTCTGAATCTGCATTGACTGATGCCGACATCTTATTATATGTAACAGATGTCATTGAAGATCAAGAGAAGAATAAAGAATTTCTTGAAAAGGTCGCAGTAGCAAACGTCCCGGTCTTAGTTTTGATCAACAAAATAGACCTTTCTGCACAAAAAGAAGTAGAACAACTAATAAAGCAGTGGCAAGAACGCTTACCAAAAGCAGAAATTATCCCACTTTCTGCCAAGGCAAAGTTTAATACAGATACGGTCTTGCAACGCATTGAAGCACTCTTACCAGAAGGGCCGGCCTATTTTGAAAAAGATCAGTGGACAGATAAGTCTGCACGCTTCTTCGTTACAGAAATTATTCGCGAAAAGATTCTGCTTTATTACGCTAAAGAGATCCCTTATTCCGTTGAAGTTGTCGTCGAACTCTTTAAAGAAGACGCAAAGAAGATTCATATCAATGCTGTGATCTATGTTGAGCGCGAAAGCCAAAAGGGCATCATCATCGGGCACAAAGGTATAGCTTTGAAGAAAGTGTCAACGGAAGCTCGAAAGGCCTTGGAGCGCTTCTTCAACAAGAGCATTTATTTGGAAGTCTTTGTAAAAGTCAACAAAGACTGGCGCAACAACGAACGCGCGTTGGAAGGATTTGGATATAAACTGAAGGACTAAACATCCACACTCTTAAAAGAACAGAAATGAACAAACTTGTAGCAATAGTAGGCCGTCCGAATGTCGGAAAGTCGACACTTTTTAATCGCTTGACCGGCACGCGGCAAGCTATTGTCAGCGAAGAGGCCGGCACAACCAGAGATAGACAATACGGCAAATGCGAATGGGGCGGACAAATCTTCTCTATTGTAGATACCGGTGGATGGGTGGTCAACTCCGACGATATTTTTGAAGGCGAAATACGAAAACAAGTATTGGTTGCTACAGAAGAGGCCGACCTGATTCTTTTTCTCGTAGATAATCAAACAGGCATTACAGACTTGGATGAAGACGTCGCTATGATTCTCCGTCAAGCCAACATCCCGGTTATTTTGTGCGCAAACAAAATTGAGAATAACATTGATCGATATAATGCGTCTGAATTCTATAAATTGGGATTAGGTGAGCCAAACTGCCTTTCAGCAATCACGGGAAGCGGAACCGGAGACTTACTCGACACAATTATAGAACGCCTTGGGACGGATCAGACGGAAGAAGAAGAGAACAACATCCCCCACTTTGCTATCGTAGGACGCCCCAATGCAGGAAAGAGCAGCTTAATTAACGCCTTTATCGGCGAAGAACGCAATATTGTGACCGACATAGCAGGCACAACGCGCGATTCGATCCTTACACGTTATGACAAATTTGGCTTTGACTTTTATTTAGTCGACACAGCCGGCATTCGCAAGAAAGGAAAAGTCAATGAAGATTTGGAATTTTATTCCGTAATGCGCTCTATTCGCGCCATTGAACACTCCGATGTTTGCATCCTACTCATCGATGCTACACGAGGCATTGAAAGTCAGGATATGAATATCTTCAAAGTCATTCAGAAGAACAACAAAAGTCTTGTCGTAGCCATCAATAAATGGGATATAGCAGAGAATAAATCTCAAGATGCTATCAAACATTTTATAGAAGTGATCAAAAGCCGTATGGCTCCATTCGATGATTTCCCTATTGTGTTCTGTTCTGCATTGACAAAACAGCGCATCTATAAAGTATTGGAAACGGCTAAAGAAGTTTACGTTCAGAGAAAGATGCATATCAACACATCTAAGCTCAATGAGGAACTACTCCCTCTGATCGAAGCTTATCCCCCACCCTCTATCAAGGGAAAATTCATCAAAATAAAATACTGCAGCCAACTTCCGGATACGCAAATTCCGTCTTTTGTTTTCTATGCTAATTTGCCGCAATACGTAAAAGACCCGTACAAGCGTTTTCTTGAAAATAAGATCAGAGAGAAATGGAACTTTTCCGGTACGCCAATCAACATTTTCATTCGTCAAAAATAAGACGAAGGCTCGGATTGCTACTGGCTACATCTGTTTTACTTATCAGTGTTGCTTGCAGCAAAAAAGCTTCTCCCGAAAGCCGTCCGACGCCTCCTCCGCCAACAACGGAAGAGGTGATGGCTCTTTACGACCTATATCGCCAAGGCAATTATCAAGCTTGCGTAGAAGCTATGGCTTCTTGCGAAGGAAAACCAGCCACTTACCGTAAAGAGATGGAGTGGATGCTAAAGCAGCACGCAGACAACAAGAAAAAGGAAACCGGCGGTATAACCCAAGCGACATTGAGTCGTATAACGCTTCACGATAATGGAAATATGGCGAACGTATTCTTAAATATCACCTATAAGGACAATACGACAGAAGAGATCATCTGGCAACTAGTCTATGTACACGACAAATGGCGCCTACGATAATCATTCTTTCATTGATTTTAGGCGATCTATATAAGTATAATTACTGCTCGGGAAACGATAAACTCGCGTTTTTCGAGCAGTATTGTATATAATATTCTCCTCTATCTATAAGAATCAAGTTGTTTAATCAAGAATTAGGGCCATCTCATCTTCTATTTTTCTATCCATATATCTCACAAGAACAAATACAAACAAATTCTTATATAACAATTACTTAATAAAAATTATTGCTGTCCGGTAAAACTCAAAAGAGCATAAATATCCTCCCCGAAGCCCTGTAAAATTGGACTTCGGGGGTTATTTTTTCAAAAGTAAGCCCCCCTAATCGAAAAGACTTGGTTCTGGTGGTGCTTTTTGCATCTCCTTTGCAAGGAAATCATTCCAAGTTTTTTCGGGGTTTTCCATGAATGCGATAAAATCGACGTAGTACATAAGCATAAGTCGTACCATGGTAACAACTTGTGAGAATGCACAGTGTCGCTTGATGCTTCTCGACAGAACTGTTATCAGCAGATTGGCTATCAGAACCACCCATGTCTGTATTTGTACGGCGTTGACACTGTCCCCATAGAAGAAATGAAGCGGGAAATTCTGTTTGAGCTGTTTGTACAACGACTCGATAGCCCATCTTAGGCGGTAGATTTCAGCAACGTCATCAACCGTAAAGTCATAGTTGTTGGTCAATAGTACAACCGGTTTCTTGTTC
>JABZGO010000210.1 GCA_015259305.1 Alloprevotella tannerae
TACTTATATTCTAGGCCATAGTAAATTAAGTCTTCAGAGGAAATCCCACTTCTCAAAAGTGTTCGAACTTCCTCTATCATTCCTGCGGATAGGCGTTGCTTTAAGCGATTTGTAATACGCTTGCGGCGCTCTTCTCGCTTTACAGATAGGCCTAAAGTCAAACAATGAAGGGTCGGAAATGGACGTTCTGTTTTGGGGTGTTGGTGATAATGTTCTTCAATTTCAATGGCACGTATGGCGCGTTGTGCAGTATCTACGTCTGTCGTATTATGTAAGGCTTTGTAGTTTTTAAGTATGTTAGTTAATTCTGCTAAGGATTTATTTGCCAAAGCTTGTCGTAAAGCTTGATTTTCAGGAACTGTGCTTAAACGATAGCTGCGAAGAACACTTTCAAGATATAGCCCCGTTCCTCCGCATACAATGACGTGCTTTCCTCTCGAACGAATATTTTCATAAGCTGTGAGGAAGTCGCGTTGATATTCGTAAACATTGTATTTGTATCCTGGCTCTGCAATATCAATGAGGTGATAAGGAATCTGTTTATCTTGAACTGTATATTCTGATAAGTCTTTACCTGTCCCTATATCCATGCGGCGGTAAACTTGTCTACTATCTGCACTGATAATTTCTGCATTTAAATGGTAGGCAAGGTTAGTCGCAAAACTTGTTTTTCCGCAAGCAGTAGGGCCTAAAATGGCAATCAGATCGTAATTGTTCATTGTATGCACAAAGTTATAAAAACTGCCTCAGGCTATTGTAACCTGAGGCAGTTCTAGAGTTTATCGACTTGAAAAAATTAGCCGTTATGCTTTTTCATAATCTTGATGAGATCTACGACCTTGTTAGAGTAGCCAATCTCATTGTCGTACCAAGAAACAACCTTTACAAAATTATCTGTGAGGTATACTCCGGCGTTAGCGTCGAAGATAGAAGTCAACGTACAACCTAGGAAGTCAGATGAAACGACAGCATCTTCAGTATAACCGAGAATACCTCTCAATTCGTTTTCTGAAGCTTTCTTCATTGCAACACAGATTTGTTCTTTCGTGGCTCCCTTCTTTAAGTTAACCGTTAAGTCTACTACAGAAACGTCAAGTGTCGGAACACGCATTGAGATACCTGTTAGTTTCCCATTTAGCTCAGGTATAACCTTGCCAACAGCCTTAGCTGCGCCAGTAGAAGATGGAATTATATTACCTGCAGCAGCACGACCGCCACGCCAGTCCTTAACAGAAGGACCATCAACCGTACGTTGAGTGGCAGTTGTCGCGTGTACTGTGGTCATCAAGCCATTTTCAATGCCAAAGTTGTCGTTGAGCACTTTTGCAATTGGTGCCAAGCAGTTAGTTGTACAAGAAGCATTAGAAACAATCTTTTGGCCTGCATACTTATCCGTGTTAACACCGCATACGAACATGTCAGCTTGTGAGCCGTCTGCGCCTTGTTTAGATGGTGCTGAAAGTACGACATATTTGGCACCAGCCTCAATGTGCTTTTGTGCTAATTCTAGCGTCAAGAAACGGCCCGTAGATTCAACTACATATTCTGCTCCAACTTCATCCCACTTTAAGTTTGCTGGATCCATTTCTGCAGTAATACGAATCTTATTACCATTGACAATAAGAATATTATTTTCTACGTCAGCTTCGATTTGTCCTTCAAAACGTCCATGCATAGTGTCGTAACGAAGCATATATGCCATATAGTCAACCGGCAATAAGTCATTAATGCCTACGACTACAATATCGTTCTTATTAGCTTCGCTCAAAGTAGAGCGGAATACAAAACGGCCAATGCGGCCAAAACCATTAATACCAATCTTAATCATAATTTTTGGGATTTATGTGAGTTTAATTATATCGTTATTTTCACTTCTAATACGCAATAGAATTAATGCACCGCTAGGATTTTCTCTCACGTACACCGCAAAAGTACAAAATAGTTTTTATTTTTGCATTGTAGAATGGAAAAATATATTTTTAGTTATGGAAAAATCTAAGTTTTTGCAAGAGTTCAAAGCCTTTGCTGTAAAGGGTAATGCAGTTGACATGGCAATCGGTGTTATTATTGGTGGGGCCTTTGGAAAGATTGTTACATCAATCGTTGATGATTTAATTATGCCTCCGATAGGGTGGCTAATCGGTGGGGTTAATTTCTCGGATTTAAAGATTACTTTACCAGCTACTTCTGTCGCTGGTAAAGTTTTGTCGCCGGCAACAATCAATTATGGTAACTTCTTACAGACCTTATTGAATTTCATTATCATTACTCTATGTGTATTTTTGATGGTTAAGACAATGATGCGTCTCTCCAAGCCCAAGGTGGAGGAAACGCCTGTTACATCAGAACCTTCAAATGAGGAAAAATTGCTTGCTGAAATTAGAGACTTGATGAAAGAAAAGAAGTAATGAATTAGGTTTCGCACTGATATGTATGGTGAGGAACTTTAATGTTCGCAATTTTACTCAATTTCCTTTTAGGGCTTTTATCATATAGTCTTTGAAAGGCAAGCTGAAGGACATAGGCCAAAATCTCTTATTCGAGATTTTGGCCTATGTCCTTTTTTGTAATATAGAGATCAAAACCTATTGATAGTATTGTGCAGCTATATGTATTCGGATTTGAAATGCATATTAAAATTTGCCCAAATCAGGGAACTTGCTTAAATTTGCCACCAAATTTCAAAAATGGAAATATGCGCGACTTCATTCTAACTATAGCGACCTTGTGGTGTTTACTAATGACCTCGTGTGGCGATTATAACAAAGTGGATAAAACGCCTGATTATACATATAAATATGAAGCTGCTAAGCAGTATTTCTCACAAGGCTACTATAACCGTTCTGCACAGACTTTACAACAAGTTATTTCTGTCTTCAAAGGTACTGAGACTGGTGAGGAATCTCTTTTTCTTCTAGGGATGGCGAATTTGAATGCACGCAATTATGATGCTGCGGCAACTTATTTAAGGCGCTATTATCAATCATATCCCAAAGGTTTGTACACTGAAGCCGCACGCTATTATACTGGGATGGCTCTTTATTTGTCTACACCAGAGCCTAAATTAGATCAGTCAGCCACGTATGAGGCTGTAACAGAGTTTCAAAACTTTATAGAAACATTTCCTACAAGTATTTTTCGTTCTCAAGCTCAAGATCGTATTTTTGAATTGCAGAATAAACTTGTTGAAAAGGAATACCTTTCGGCTAAACTCTATTATGATTTAGGCGATTACTTTTTAAATGGAGGTAATGGAAATTACCAGGCTTGTATTGTTACATCAGAGAATGCAATTAAAGATTTTCCATACGCAAAGCGGCGTGAAGATTTTGCCTACCTCATATTAAAGGCAAAATATGAATATGCAAAGCATAGTGTGTTTGAAAAGCAGGCAGAGCGTTATAGTGACGCAATTGACGAATATTATGGATTTCATAGTGAGT
>JABZGO010000211.1 GCA_015259305.1 Alloprevotella tannerae
GCCTACAAGCGCTTGCGCAATTTGCGCTTCTATGTGTTGATGGCGCTCTTGGTCTTACTCTGGTTTGGCTATGGAGCTTGGCTGTTAGATTACGAGCCTTTCTCCGGTTTCCTTTTCAGTGTTGCACCGCTTGGCGTAGTGATTTTCTCGGCCTCATTTATTGGGTTGAGCTTATTTATCCCGCGGCCGTGGTGCACGTTCTTCTGCCCCGTGGGCACACTGCTCAATCTGGCTGAGGACCTCGATAAAAAACCGAATAACGTTAAGAAGAAATGAACAAATATAAGATTATCTCTATCGTCCTGGCCCTTGCTTTCATCGTGGCTTTAGTGCGTTCGTTGGCCTTTTCGGGCGAGGCTGCTGCGCCTGTTGACAAAGTTGTGTTCGATAATATTATGACGCGCACCAGCGTGCGCGAATATGCTGACCGGCCGGTGCGGCGCACGCTCTTGGATAGTTTGGCGCGGGCCGGAATGGCCGCACCGACAGCCGTTGATATGCGACCTTGGAAGTATGTCATCGTAGATGATAAGCAGACGCTTCAAACGTTGGGCAACAATCTGCCTTATGCCGGTTTCGCAGCGCAAGCTCCGGCAGCCATAGTGGTGTGTGGCGATACCGCAGTTGTTGATAAACAGGGCCGTCCAAGCCGATTTTGGGTTGAGGATTGTTCGGCTGCCACTGAGAATATCCTTTTGGCCGCTCACAGCTTCGGACTTGGAGCAGTCTGGACGGCCGTTTATCCGAATGAAGACTTGGTGGGTAAGGTGGCCGACATACTTTCACTTCCCGACAATGCAATTCCCCTCAATGTTATTGTGATCGGCTATCCGAAAGCACCATCTACGCCCAAGGATAAGTTTAAAAAAGAAAACATCCATTATAATACGTGGTAAGCACATAGGCATTTGAAGCACGTCATAGGTCTATGGCTGTAAAGTATGCTGCAATGTTTCTCTGCGAAGCGTTGCAGTTTTTTTTATGCGCGCCGTCTTATGCTTAAGCATCGTCTGCTGTCGGCTCACTCGTCGCTCAGCTCAATGTCTTAACGCTCCTTGGTTTGCGATGGCAACTACACGCCGGTGAGGCAACTGCTAATCCTTTATGGAGAAGACCGACGGTCGAAAGCGTAAGTCGCGCCCAATGCGCCGCGCACTTCACGTAGCGCGCCTTATTGTTTATGTCGTCAGGCTGCCGGCTTATATGATGCGCGCCCGCTTCCGATATAATGCTACTTGATCTGCAATGGCAAGAAGTAGGGCGGGCGTTTCGCTGCTTTTCTTTGGAAAAAGGGCAAGGCAAGTCCTATTATTGCGCGTCCGGTGTTGGTTTACGCGTTTTTTTATCGTGATGAAAAGACCTTCTTATCGTGAGCGTACGTGTCTACTCTCACGAGCGTACGAGCGTTTCACCGTGGTGAAAATTTGAGCAGATCAAATCTGCGCGTGCAATAATGGGGTGCAAGGTTTCAGAAATGGGACTTTGTGCGGTGAAAATTCAAGGGGAGAGGTAGGGAATTTAGCTTTGCCAACTGCTCAGTTTGTGCCGGGATACTACAAGTCGTTCGGGCTTTTCATCGTTTCAGATACCACAAAAAAGTCCGACGCAAACAGCACCGGACTCTAGAGCTGAGTAGATTGTGTTAATTGCTAATTGTTTGTACAATAAGGATTTACTCTTAAGTAAAGAGGTTTACGATCAGAAAATAAATAAGTGGTAAGAACAAAGCCGGAAGTAGATTGACTGTCTTGCAGTCTTTAATGTGCAAAATGCCGAGGCCGGCTGCTGCGATCAAGACACCACCGACAATATTAGTCTCCGTCATGATTTTAGCCGTGATCTCAGAGTTTGCCCCCGTAACCAAGCCGGCCGAGAGTTTGCCGATCAGGAAGAACGACGACATCCAGATAAACACCGGTACGGACGTGAGCGAAATACCTACGCCATAAGAGGAAGACAAAACGATGCAGGTGACAAAATTCAGCGTGGCAGCCGTCATCAGGTAGGTGTCGTCGCCGTAGATCGCGCTTCGGATTGGTCCGACCATAGCCAGTGTGCCCACGCAACATAGAAGTACGGCCGTCGTAATACCATCTGCGAGGTTGGCAGAGCCCATGTTCTTGGGCGTAGCCTTGCCCACCTTTTTCGAATAATGCTCCATGCGTGCATCCAGCTTGAGAAACGAACCTATAACTCCGCCGAAGGCCAAACACATGATGAACAAGACGGGCGTAGTGCTCTTCTGCATATCTTGAATAGCCAGATAGATACCCAGCACCAAGACCGCGATGCCCATACCCGTACTTAAGGCATTGAGATATTGCTCGTTAACTTTACGTTTTGTAAGGCCGCCGATGATACTGCCGCCTATTATCGCTGCGATATTTATGAATATAGCAAACATAGTGTTAGACTTTTGCTGCAAAATTACGATAACGCCGCCGAATAAAAGAGAAAAAAGGAAGTAAAATTTGTGCTCTCGCGTTGTTTTTTTGTCATCGCTTCGCGAAAGTCTTTAGTGTGATGCTTCTGATCGCTCTCTGCTGCCTGATAAATCGGGTAGAATTACTTCCGGAAAAATTGGGGGTGAGAGAGAATGCGCTTGGGGTATCAAGGGGTAGGCGCTTTTTCTTGCTTATGGCTTCTATGAAAAAATGTAATCAAAAGGTTCTCACCTAAAAAATAATGTTAACTTTGTGGCGAATCAAGTTAACGCTGTAAAAGTTGAGCTCTGTTTTGCGCCATCAAGGAAAGCGTAGAATGGCAAGCAGACCAACGAAGTCTAATAGTTGGAACCACTAATTTATAAACCTCAAAACAATGAAAAAAGTTTGTACTTACTGTCTTGTGGCCTTGTTGGCTGTGCTCTTTCTGCCGACTAACTTGGCCGCACAAGGGTGGAATTATGATTTTGAAATGGCTAAAGCCGATGGAATCGGAGATAGGCCGAATCATTACGACGTCCTCTTAAACGGTATTTCGTGGTCGATGTATGCGGTCCGGAGATCGGGCAGCTCAGGCGACTTCGCGAATGGTAAAGTGTCGGCTCGCATCTACGGCAGTAGAATGTCGATGAAGGAAATGCCTTACTTGGTGATGAAAGAAGACAAGGTGGGCGGCTTAGGTGTGGTCGAATTTTCCTACCGTGCTTACGAAGAGCACGCAACTTCGCAGGTCGCTTGGTGTGTTCAAGTTTCCGAAGACGAAGGTGAGCACTGGGAGACCTTAGGTCAGCCATTTACGCCCACAATGGACGTTGAACGTTTCCACGCAAAGGCTAATGTCGAAACCGGGCGCGTGCGAATTGTTCGGGCTGACTATGCTGCCTTCGATTATGCCGCGGCGAAGGGCTTTGATGCGGCATTTAATCTTGACGATATCAGTATTACGGATTACGAAGCCGGTTCGCCTGAACGCCCATCCATACAGAC
>JABZGO010000212.1 GCA_015259305.1 Alloprevotella tannerae
CGCAAAGCGATGGCCGGCGTCACGAAGTTGGCCCGCGAAAGAGCAAAAAAGGCCAACCTGCACAACGCCAAGTTGCGCGACTGCCGCATTCATCTTAACGAAGCGCCCAAGAAGGGCTACGATAAAGACAACGACCCGCGCTTCGACTCCTCACTCTTCATCACCGAGGGCAACTCTGCCAGCGGCTCTATCACGAAGAGTCGCGACGCCAACACGCAAGCCGTCTTTTCGCTTCGCGGAAAGCCGCTCAATTGCTTCGGTAAGACCAAGGAAGTCGTTTACAAGAACGAGGAATTCTCGCTCTTGCAGTCGGCACTCAACATAGAAGACGGCTTAGACGGCCTGCGCTACAATAAAGTGATCGTAGCGACCGACGCCGACGTCGACGGCATGCACATCCGCCTGCTAATGATCACCTTCTTCTTGCAATTCTTTCCCGAACTCATCAAAAAAGGACACGTCTACATACTGCAAACGCCTTTGTTTCGCGTTAGGAATAAGGTGAAATCAGCAGGGCGTCGGAAGCAACAGAAGCAAGTCAGCGACGACGCGGCCGGAGCCGCTATCCTCAAGAAGCAGAAAAGCGATAGTCGCTCCGATTACGAGACCATCTATTGTTATACCGAAGAGGAGCGCCTGAGCGCCATCGAGCGTTTAGGCCCTGATCCGGAGATTACTCGTTTCAAAGGCTTGGGTGAGATTTCGCCCGATGAGTTTAAGCATTTTATCGGCCCCGAGATCCGTTTGGAGCAAGTGACGCTTCATAAAAGCGATCAAGTCGGCGATTTGCTCGAATATTATATGGGTAAAAATACGATGGAGCGCCAAGAGTTTATTATCGACAACCTCGTTGTCGAAGAAGACTTGCCCGATGAGGCCGACGAAACTTTAGGCGAAGAAGAATAAATCCCCCTTTCCTCCGTTTAGCATGCAATGCGGATGGCCAAAAGCCTTTACTAGGCACGCCATCAGCGCTTTTATTTAACACATCAAGGCTATGCCGACCGAGAATAACGCAACAGAATCTACCCCAAAGGTGAGCGAGGCGATGAAGATCGCCATCTTCCCCGGTTCTTTCGACCCTTTCACCAAGGGCCATGCAAGCATCGTGGAGCGCGCCCTGCCTATGTTCGACCATATCGTCATAGGCGTAGGCGTCAATGAGCGCAAGAAGCCCCTTTACCCACCTGCGGAGCGCGTAGGTTACATTCGCACGCTCTATGCCGAAGAACCTAAAATCAGCGTCGAGAGTTATACTGACCTGACGATTGATTTAGCCCGCCGCGTAGGTGCCCGCTTTATCATACGCGGTTTGCGCAGCATAAAAGATTTTGAGTACGAGCGCGATACGGCGGCAATGAATCAACTTCTGGGTAACATAGAGACCGTAATGCTCTTCTGCGAGGCCCGCTTTGCTGCGCTTTCCTCGAGCGTTGTCCGCGAACTGATCGCTTTCGGCAAGGATGTTACCGAGTTTTTACCTGAAAAGAAACAACCACAATGAAACGATTACTGACTTTACTCGCGCTATCGTTCGCTTTAGCGCTGACTGCCACGGCACAACTTCGGCAGGAATTTCAAGATATAGACGTCAACCAATTGCGCAAACTGCAAATGGTGCATATGGCCGTCACAGAATTGTACGTAGATACGGTAAATCAAAGCAAATTGGCTGAAGCGGGCATACGCGGAATGCTGAACAGCCTCGATCCGCACTCAAGTTATTCGGACGCCAAAGAGACGAAGGCGATCAACGAACCCCTACAGGGCAACTTCGAGGGGATCGGCGTACAGTTTAATATGCTGGAAGATACGCTGGTCGTCATTCAGACGATTCGCAAAGGGCCGAGCGAAAAGGTCGGCATCCTGGCAGGCGACCGCATCGTAAAAGTCAACGACCAAATCATTGCCGGCGTCAAAATGGAGCGCGATAGCATTATGCGCGTCCTCCGCGGTCCGAAGGGAACCATTGTAAAACTGGGCATTATCCGTCGCGGTGTGCCCGATATGATCTGGTTCAGCGTCACGCGTGACAAGATTCCGATGAATACGCTCGATGCAGCTTACATCATCCGACCGGGTGTGGGTTACATCCACTTGGATCGCTTCGGTGCCACGAGTGGTACGGAGGTAAAAGAGGCCATAGAAAAGCTGAAAGAGCAGGGTATGAAAGACCTCATCTTCGACCTAGGGTCCAACGGCGGCGGCTATTTGGGCGCCGCAGTCGAAGTGGCCAATCAGTTTCTCAATGCCGGCGACCTCGTAGTCTATACAGAGGGGCGCACAACGCCTAAAGAACAGCTAAAAGCTGAGGGCGGCGGACTCTTCCGCAAAGGAAAACTCATCATCTTGGTTGACGAATTTACGGCCTCGGCCGCAGAAATTGTTTCCGGCGCGGTGCAAGATTACGACCGCGGTACGATCGTCGGCCGACGCACCTTTGGTAAGGGACTCGTACAACGCCCCATTCCGCTCCCCGATGGCTCTATGATCCGCCTAACCGTGGCTCATTATTATACGCCCTCCGGACGCTGCATTCAGAAGCCTTATACGAAGGGTCGCAAGTCGGAATATGAAGAAGACTTTGAGAATCGCTTTAAGCACGGTGAGTTGATTTCGATCGACAGCATCCACCTCGATTCGACGAAGGTCTATCATACGCTCAACAAGCGCCGTCCCGTCTATGGCGGCGGTGGGATTATGCCCGACGTCTTCGTGCCGTTGGACACGACAACCTATACAAAATATTATATGGCTTTGCGCCGCGGCAACTATATTAACGATCAATCGTTGCGCTACATAGACCGCCACCGCGCCGACTTGAAAGCAAAGTATACGGATATTAAAGCGTTTATTAAAAACTATGAAGTGCCGGCCGAACTTACGGATACGATCGTGGTCGCCGCCGGGCGCAAAGGCGTAAAACCCAAAGATGACGCCGAACTTCAGAAGACGCTCAAAGACCTGCGCTTTACGCTCAAATCGCTCATCATCTATGACCTCTGGGATCGCAACGAATACTTCCAATTCATCAATTCGCGCAGCGACATCGTCAAGAAAGCGCTCGATATCTTAGGAAAAAGCTGATCGCCGATTGCCGTGCGCACGCTGCTCGCGTACGCGTTGACGGCACGCGCTGAAAAATAAGGATGGAAGCACAATGTGCTTTCCCCAACAGATTGTTTATGTTCTCAAATCAATGATGACATCCAAGCGACAACGCTCTCTTGAGCCTCTTGCTGCTTGGATGTTTTCTCATATCTGCGGCTTGCGAAGAGCCGCGCCCCGATTGCGTCCTGCGATGGCTATGCTGCGCCCGCGGCGCATCGTATAGCCCCTTCCTTTGCTCTCTTTTTTACAGAATATGCCGCACTTGCGCGTTGCCGCGAGAGCACTATTTCGCATCTTCATAGCGCTCGCTTATGGTTTG
>JABZGO010000213.1 GCA_015259305.1 Alloprevotella tannerae
CGTCGGCGAACCACCAAAAAGACTTGATCAGAAAGACGTCTGTATGAGTAAATGTATCGCTCTCATCGGCTATATGTGTGCCGGAAAGACCATCATAGGCCGTGATCTGGCGAAGGCCATAGGACGCCGCTTCTACGATCTCGATTGGTATATCGAAGAACGCTACCATAAGAAGATCGCAGCGATGTTTGAGGATGAGGGAGAGGCATACTTTCGCGACATAGAATCGCGTATGCTGCGCGAAGTTGCAGCCTTTGAAGACATTGTTCTCAGTTGTGGGGGCGGCACGCCTTGCTTTATGGAGAACATGGACTTTATGAACGAGGTAGCGGAAACGATCTACTTGAAGGCCTCTCCGCGCACGTTGTGCGATCACGTGAAGATGAGTCGCGGACGCCGACCTTTGCTGGAGGGGAAGTCGCCCGAAGAACTCGAATCGTACATTGCCGCGCAATTAGAGCAACGTTCGCCCTTTTACGAACAGGCGCGACACATTATTAATATAGACGTCTTGGACAGTTTTAGTAAGATTAATTTTGTCGTAAATGAGATACAGCGACGCTTAGCCGCGGCAGAAACAGCTACCGGCTTCAACGGCTGATCGAATAACGCCTTCGCGCCGGCACAACGCATATACATAAAGCTAAAAGCAAATATCTACACCGATTGTAGGCAATGAAGAAATGGAAAATTGATGATTCCGAGGAACTCTACGGAATAAAAGGTTGGGGTGTCAGTTACTTTGGTATAAACGAGCAAGGTCACGTCTACGTATCTCCGCGTAAGGATAGCGTAAAGGTTGACTTGCAGGACGTCGTGGAGGAGCTTGCTAAGCAGGATATCACGGCGCCGATGCTCTTGCGCTTTCCGGATATTTTGGATAACCGCATTGAGAAGACTGCACAGTGCTTTAATAACGCCGCAAAAGAATATGATTTCCAAGCAGAGCATTTTATTATTTACCCGATTAAGGTAAATCAGATGCGCCCGGTTGTTGAAGAAATCATCAGTCACGGCAAGCGTTATAATTTGGGCCTCGAAGCCGGCTCTAAGCCTGAACTTCACGCCGTGATTGCCACGAATATGGATAGCGACAGCCCGATTATTTGCAACGGCCACAAGGATCAAAACTTCATTGAGCTGGCTTTGTTGGCGCAAAAGATGGGCAAGCGCGTCTTTCTTGTGATCGAAAAGTTGCCGGAGTTGGCTATCATTGCTCGCACAGCCGAGAGGCTTGGCGTTCGTCCTAATTTAGGCATTCGCATCAAGCTTGCTTCCAGCGGAGCAGGCAAGTGGGAGGAAAGCGGTGGCGATGCTTCAAAGTTTGGCCTCAACTCCAGTGAGCTTTTGAAGGCTTTGCAGATGCTTGACGAGATGAATATGCGCGACTGCCTCAAACTTATCCATTTCCACATCGGCAGTCAGATTACTAAAATTCGCAGAATCTCCACCGCTTTGCGCGAGGCGGCACAATTTTACGTACAGTTGCGTTCGCTGGGCTTTGATATACAATTTGTCGATTGCGGCGGCGGTTTAGGTGTGGACTATGACGGCACGCGCTCATCCAACTCTGAGAGTAGCGTCAACTATTCTATACAAGAATATGTCAACGACTGCGTCTACACCTTCGTCGATGCGGCCAACAAGAATAACATCCCCCATCCGAATCTCATAACCGAAGGCGGCCGATCACTTACTGCGCACCATTCCGTTTTGATTCTCGACGTTTTGGAAAGCGTGCGCCCCGCCCGAATGCCCGAAGATTTTGAACCATCGCCCGACGATCATCAACTCGTCAAAGATTTGAGTGAGATTTGGGACAAAACATCGCCGCGCTCCATGCTTGAAGACTGGCACGACGCCGAAGACATCCGCGAAGAAGCCCTCGATTTATTCCGTATGGGTATGCTTGACCTCAAGACGCGTGCACAGATCGAAGCCCTCTATTGGAGCGTTACCCACGAAGTCAGTGCAATGGTTCACCACCAAAAGCACGTGCCCGACGAGCTACGCGACATCGACAAGCGCATGGCAGATAAATATTTCTGCAACTTCTCTCTCTTTCAATCGCTCCCCGATTCCTGGGCCATTGATCAGATTTTTCCCATTATGCCTATTGCCCATCTCGACGAGCGGCCTACGCAATCGGCCACGATTCAAGATATCACCTGCGATAGCGACGGAAAAATTATTGGCTATGTTAACAACGGACACCAAACAAGCTACATCCCGCTCCACGATGTGCGGCAAGGCGAGCATTATTATATAGGTGTCTTCCTCGTTGGTGCATATCAGGAAATCTTGGGCAATATGCACAACCTCTTTGGCGATACTAATGCCATCCATATCTCGGTAAATGCCGAAGGATATACGATTGACAAGACCATCGATGGCGAAACCGTGGCCGACGTTTTGGAGTACGTCCAATACGATCCTAAGAGCCTGGTGCGCCGCCTCGAATCCTGGGTCCACAAGGCTGTGGGCGAAGGACGCATTACCAACGAAGAGGGCAAAGAGTTTATCAGTAATTACCGCGCAGGCCTTTACGGCTACACCTATTTAGAGTAAACTGCCCGATGGGAGTACAGATAGAGTCCGGATGGAAAGCCTGCTTAGCTGACGAGTTTGCTAGCCCATATTTTGCGCAGTTGACCGATTTCGTGCGAGCCGAGTATCAATCCGGTCCTTGCTATCCGCCGGGGTCGCAGATCTTTAATGCGTTTGATTTATGCCCTTTTGAACGCGTTCGCGTCGTACTTCTGGGTCAAGATCCCTACCACGAGCCCGGCCAAGCTGAAGGCCTCTGTTTTAGCGTGCGCGATGGCGTCCCCTTTCCCCCTTCCTTGCGTAATATCTTCAAGGAAATACAAGCCGATGTTGGCCATGCCATTCCCGAGAGTGGGAGCTTGCGCCGCTGGGCTGCCCAAGGCGTTCTTTTGCTCAACGCTACATTGACCGTGCGTGCCCACGCCGCCGGCAGTCATCAAGGTCATGGATGGGAAACCTTTACTGACGCCGTCATACGTCGGCTTAGCGCTAGTCGAGAGCACCTTGTTTTTCTCTTATGGGGTAGTTATGCGGGGCAAAAAGCCGCCCTCATCGATGCTTCGCGCCACCTTATTTTGCGCTCGGCTCACCCATCGCCACTTTCCGCCTACCGCGGCTTCTTTGGCAACCATCATTTTACTCTTTGCAATGATTATCTGCGCGCTCACGGCTTGGAGCCTATCAATTGGTAAAGAGATGCTGCTTTTCCACACGACATATTAGTATAAGATGCACACTTCTCGTCGAGAAATACCTATTTTGCAAGTAGGCAAAGTCTTATTGTCTACTGAAATCGTCACGGAATATTTCTGTTGCGATCTTTCTGCCTGCCACGGCCAATGCTGCGTAGACGGTGAGAGTGGGGCGCCGCTTACGC
>JABZGO010000214.1 GCA_015259305.1 Alloprevotella tannerae
CAGTGGAGCGGGTCGGCCATAACAAAGAATCTGAAGCAGCTGTCTGCTTCGATCGATTCGATGAATACGGCGCTGGACTCCATAGGACAAGACAATTATAAACAGGCAAAGCAGACGACTTACTTTTGCCCGCCGCTTCAGCCTCAACACGCAGCTGCTCTGAAACGGTTGGGCAAAGGCGCGAAGTTTGACTTTGATACGATTATGGCCCGCATGCCGGCTGAAAAACGCGTTCAAACCATTCGCGCAGCCGCAGCTTCGGCAGCTACATACGCCTCTGAATTAGAGTGGAAAAGCCTGACTACGGAAGAAGGCGATAAGAGCGTGCGCACACACCGCATCCAGTGGCACCAGAAGTTTACGATGTCTATCGCCTGCATATTTTTCTTCTTCATTGGTGCACCCTTGGGGGCTATTATTCGCAAGGGAGGACTGGGTATGCCGACCATCATCGCCGTGATTCTTTTCATTTTCTATTACATCATCAACACTTCGGGCATGAAGATGGCGCGCGACGGCGCTTGGAATATGATCTTCGGTATGTGGATTTCGACTGTGGTGCTCACTCCCTTGGGTTGCTTCCTGACGTATAAGGCTAATAATGATTCCGTTGTGTTCAATGCCGATGTTTATACAGCCCTCTTTAAACGCTTGCTGGGCTTGCGCTCGAAACGTAACATCACGCGTAAAGAAGTGATTATCGAAACGCCTGATTATGCGGCGCTTCTTGAAGAAATCGACGAGTTGGAGCAGATTTGCAAGGCTTATGCGGACCATAAACGCCTTTATGCAGCACCGAGTTATATACGTGCTTTCTTCAAATCGCGCCCCGATCACGCTGCAGAAGATATACAACAGCGCGTAGAGCAACTTGTGGAGGCTTTATCCAATTCGGATCGACGCGAAATCCTCTATCGCTTGAACCAATTGCCCTTGATTTATGCACGGGCACATACCTCACCGTTTGAAAATAAGCGCCTCAATATCCTTTGCGGCGTATTGCTTCCGGTAGGTTTTATCTTATGGTTTCGCATATGGCGCTTCAGGCTTCGCCTCCATAAAGATATGAAACAAATCACAGCTGTTTGCTCTGCCTTGCGCCCCCTTGTGGCGAAAGCTGCAGGCAAAGAGGCTGCATCATACGATTTATTAACTTCAAAACAAAACCCCATTAATCAATACAATAATCATGATGAATGAAAAATACGAGTTGGCTTCTGTAGAAGAGGCCTTGGAAGATCTGAAAGCCGGCAAATTTGTCGTAGTCGTAGACGATGAAGATCGCGAAAATGAGGGCGATCTCGTTATGGCGGCGCAGTTTGCTACTCCGGAGAGCGTTAATTTTATGCTAAAATATGGTAGGGGCGTATTATGTACACCTATTACGAACCAACGTTGCCATGAACTCGGCTTGGCGCGTCAGGTGGATTCAAATACAAGTATGTTGGGCACACCGTTTACGGTTACGGTCGACAAACTTGAAGGGTGCACAACGGGTGTTAGCAGCCACGATCGCGCAGCCACGATTCGAGCCTTGGCAGACCCGACCAGCACGCCGGAAACCTTTGGCCGTCCGGGTCATATTAACCCCTTATATGCGCAGGATCGCGGCGTCTTAGTGCGCGCCGGACATACGGAAGCATCCGTAGATATGTGCCGCCTCGCAGGTCTGTATCCGACCGCCACACTCATTGAAATCTTAAATGAAGATGGGACGATGGCGCGTATGCCTCAATTGCAAGTGTTTGCCAAAGAACACGGCTTGAAGATCATGACGATCAAGGATCTGATAGCTTATCGCTTGAAAATGGAGTCCTTGGTGGAGAAAGGTGAAGAAGTGGATATGCCGACTAAATACGGGCACTTCCATCTTATTCCTTTTCGCCAAAAGAGCGGCGGATTGGAGCACATCGCACTAATCAAAGGCGAATGGAAAGACGATGAACCCGTTCTGGTCCGCGTTCACTCTTCTTGCGCTACAGGAGATATCTTTGGCAGCGAGCGTTGCGACTGCGGCGATCAGCTCCACAAAGCGCTTGAGATGGTTGAGAAAGAAGGGCGCGGCGTTGTGCTCTATCTGAATCAAGAAGGGCGCGGTATTGGACTGATGGCAAAGATTGCTGCCTACAAACTGCAAGAAGAAGGTTATGATACGGTCGATGCGAATGTGCATTTGGGCTATGATCCCGATCAACGCGATTATGGGGTCGGCGCACAAATACTGCGTATGCTCGGCGTCAGAAAGATGCGCCTGATGACCAACAATCCTGTAAAGCGCGTCGGCTTGGAGGCCTACGGATTGGAGATTACGGAAAATGTGCCCATAGAGATTACGCCAAATCCTTATAACGAGCGCTACCTGCGTACGAAGAAAGATAGAATGGGCCACACCCTGCATTTTAATAAGTAGTATATAGTAAATTAAAAACGAAAGGCACGCGCCGCTGGCGCGGCGCTTTATATAAAAAATAAAAAACATGGAAGATAAAAACGTAGTAAACTATACTTCAACGACGTCGCGACCGGCGGCTTTCTCTGCTCTGATGCGTGATGTGTATGCCTGGATGGCTTTAGCTCTAAGCTTGACGGGGCTAATGGCAATGTTCGTTGCTCAGCAACCGCAATTGGTTCAATTTATCTTTTTAAATCGCATCGTTTTTTATGGCCTGCTACTTGCAGAAGTGGGTATAGTGATTTATCTCTCCGCCTGCCTAATGGATATGTCTTTCGCAAAAGCCGGCATCCTTTTTGTGATTTACTCCATCTTGAATGGTGCGACCTTATCCTGTATTTTCTTTGTTTATACATCAGAAAGCATCGCCGCCACCTTTTTTGTTACGGCCGGAATGTTTGGCGTTCTAGCCTTATTAGGCACGTTTATTAAGCGCGATCTATCATCTTTTGGGCGCTTTTTATACATGGCGCTCATCGGATTAATACTTGCAAGTGTTGTAAATCTGTTTTTTGCCAGCTCTACCTTATATTGGATCACGACGTACGCAGGTGTGTTCATCTTTATTGGTCTTACAGTCTACGATACAAAAAAGATTCGGGAGTTGCTCTACTTATTTGGAGAAGAACGCAATGAAGAATCGATGAAAGTTGCTTTAATTGGTAGCTTGCAGTTGTATCTAGATTTCATCAATCTGTTCTTATATTTGCTACGCATCTTTGGCCGGCGTCGATAAGTCGAATTTCATTTATTGCGAGCGCTGTTTATTCGATGCACAATCGTGAGTAGCAGCACAAGCATGTGCTCTGAAGGTTGGAAACGACTGCGCCTGCAAGCGCACGCTTATCTTAGTCTGACTAAGGCTTACAAAAGGATATAAAAAGTAGGGAACAAAAAAACGCATCGTGTGCAATGCCTAACTAAAATAGTGATCTGCTGCTTTCTTTCTGCTGCCTGAACTCATTTATATGG
>JABZGO010000215.1 GCA_015259305.1 Alloprevotella tannerae
ATCTTCTTCTATTTGCTATAGAAGTCTTGAAGAGAATTATATTAAGCATTAGAAATACAATGAAATAGCTGGGATATTGAATGATGTAGGTCAACAAGAATTAGCTGCATTCTGTTGCTTGGATAAGTTTATGTGCATATCAATACAAAAGAATGAACAAAATAACAATGGAAATCGTTAACTTTGCTCCATAGTAAAAAAATATGCCAGAACAAAGCACGAAACGGAAGCCACGAAAGGTGGTCAAACAGGCCCCATTAGAAGATGATTTTGGGCACTTACAGCCCCAAGACTTAAAAATGGAACAAGCGATTTTAGGCTCACTGATGATAGAAAAGGAAGCCTATGATCGTGTATCAGAAATCCTCAAACCGGCTGTGTTTTATAACAACAGCCATCAACTCATTTTTGAAGCAATTCGTGATTTAGAGGCTGAGGAAAAACCCGTTGATTTCCTGACTGTCACAGAGAAGCTTGACCGTAAGGGGCATTTAGAAGAAGTTGGTGGAGCTATTTACATTACGCAATTGAGCAGTATGGTTTCTTCTACAGCTCACTTGGAGTATTATGCGCATATCATTGCACAGAAAGCTACTGCACGCGAATTAATCGCTTATGCATCAGACATACAACAAAAAGCTTTTGATGCTACGACGGACGTTAACGAGTTGATGCAGGAGGCTGAAGGGGCTCTCTTCCAACTTTCTCAAGAAAATTTGAAAAAGGATTATACACAAATAAATCCAGTTTTAGATGAGGCCTATGAAATGCTGAAAAAGGCAGCAGCACGCTCTGATGGATTAAGTGGCTTGTCCTCTGGTTTTGTAAAGTTAGATGAGATGACATCAGGCTGGCAAAATTCAGATTTGGTTATTTTGGCAGCACGTCCAGCTATGGGAAAAACTGCTTTTGCTTTGAGTATGGCAAAGAATATCGCTGTAGATGCGCGTGACCCAGTTGCTTTTTTTTCTCTTGAAATGTCTAATGTACAGCTAATTAATCGTATTATTGTCAACGTATGTGAGATAACAGGTGACAAAATCAGAAGCGGCCAATTGGCTCCTTATGAGTGGGCACAGCTGGATAATCGTATCAAAAAACTTCATGATGCGCCACTTTTTGTAGATGATACGCCATCACTTTCGGTCTTTGAGTTGCGAACCAAGGCTCGCAGGCTTGTACGTGAGCACGATATCAAGCTGATTATGATCGACTATTTGCAGTTGATGAACGCTAGTGGTATGAGTTATGGCTCTAGACAAGAAGAGGTTAGTACGATTAGTCGTTCTTTGAAAGGGTTGGCAAAAGAGTTGAATATCCCAATTATTGCACTTAGCCAGTTGAACAGAAGCGTGGAAAAACGTGATGAAAAAGGTGGTGACGAAGCAAAAAGACCACAATTGAGTGATTTACGTGAGTCGGGTGCCATTGAGCAAGACGCCGATATGGTCCTTTTTATACATCGTCCTGAATATTACCACATCTATAAAGATGCACAAGGTAATGATATGAGAGGAAAGGCGCAGATCATTATCGCAAAGCATAGAAATGGTGGAGTCGGAGATGTAACGCTAACCTTTAAAGGCAATTATGCTCGCTTTGAAAATGAAGAGGAACAGGGCATACCTTTTCCTGATAATGATACTAACCTTATACATTCGCGCATGAATAACGATTCTTCTGGATTTGGCGGAATGATTCCTCCTGCAGCTGAAGATCCATTTCCTACAGCAGGTGATGATGTGCCATTTTAACTAAGTAAATATGGAAACAATTTGCGCGATTGCAACTGCACCTGGTGGAGCTATTGGTATAGTTCGCTTATCTGGTGATGATGCTATAAATTTCACGGAGCGAATTCTTGATCGGAATTTGCTGGAAAAGGTTACGTATGCACATATTCTTGATAATGGGGAGATTTTAGATGAGGTTATTGTTACGATTTTTCGACAACCTTATTCTTATACGGGAGAAAATTCAGCTGAAATTTCCTGCCATGGTTCGCCATATATTTTACAAAGGACCATGGAAATCCTTATTGATCATGGTTGTAAGTTGGCAAAACCAGGAGAATTTACTCAGCGCGCATTCCTAAATCATAAGATGGATCTAAGCAGGGCAGAGGCGGTGGCTGATTTAATTGCTGCGACATCTAAAGCTCAGCAAAGAATGGCTATGCAACAGATGCGAGGTGATTTTTCTAAGTCATTGGGTGAGTTAAGAGACCAATTGCTGCACATTACTTCCTTATTAGAATTAGAATTAGACTTCTCTGACCACGAGGATTTGAAGTTTGCAGATCGTTCTGAACTCATTGCTTTGACTAAAACTATCGAAAGAAAGGTTGATTCTTTGTTGAATAGCTTCAAACTGGGGAATGCTATTAAACATGGCGTGCCCGTTGCGATTGTTGGAAAGACAAATGCTGGAAAATCTACGCTTCTAAATGCACTTCTAGGAGAAGAACGAGCTTTGGTCAGCGATGTTGACGGGACGACTAGAGATACAATAGAGGATACTGTAAATATCGATGGTACACTTTTTCGATTTATAGATACAGCCGGTATACGTAAGACGGAAGACATTGTAGAAACAATGGGCATAGAGCGTACATTCGAAACGATAGCTAAAGCAGACATTGTTTTGTGGATAATTGATAGTCAAGATTCTAAAGATACATTCTTAGAAATGGAACATCAAATGCGTCAACATTGTGATTCCAAGAAACTTATTTACGTCTTTAATAAAACGGATCTTCACTCTCCTCAATTTATACCCGAGGGAATATTTACGGTGTCTATTAGTGCTAAAATGAACAAAGGTGTAGATATGCTGAGAAATCTTCTGAAAGCAAGCGTTTCTCTTGTTCCGGCTGAAGATATAATTGTGTCTAATGTCCGCCACTATGAAGCACTTTGTGAAGCAAAATCTTTATTGGAGAGAGCTCAATCTGGCCTAATTAATCATCTAAGTGGGGAGTTTGTAAGCCAAGATCTGAGAGCTTG
Source organism: Alloprevotella tannerae (assembly GCA_015259305.1). Taxonomy (GTDB): domain Bacteria; phylum Bacteroidota; class Bacteroidia; order Bacteroidales; family Bacteroidaceae; genus Alloprevotella; species Alloprevotella tannerae_B. The sequence continues at coordinate 3,006 of JABZGO010000215.1, forward strand.
TATACAAAGTCTTTCTGAAATAGTCGGAGATATAACTTCTCAATCTGTTTTAAATAACATTTTTAGTCATTTCTGCGTGGGCAAATAATATCTCTTTACAACAGAGACTCATATATCACCAAATATTGAAAAGGCGTTCATTATGAGCGCCTTTCTTCTCGCTCATTCTTGTATCTTATTTGCAAGGCATGCAGCTTGACAACCATCCTTCCCCTCGCACACACACCAAGACACTGAAAAGGATACCTGGTGCAACACCAATAGACAGTAGAAAACAAAGCTAAGCTAAGATTGTTCTCACTACCATATTATGAGACCTCTGCAAAACTCCTCTTATAATTTGTCTTTCATAAATATTCTTTGTACCTTTATGGTGTGATACAGAAGTTATCCTCTACCGGTTTTGCTGACCTATTC
>JABZGO010000216.1 GCA_015259305.1 Alloprevotella tannerae
ATATAATGTTTTCCTTTTGGATCAATACGCCTTTCTTCCGGAAAGACCAAACAAGGTGCTCATTCCTTCAATGAAATATACCATCAGCGTTAGAAAGTATGAAAGAGAAGCTGACCCTTTTGAAGAATTCTTCGGCTATGAGCGCCCTTATAAAGAACAAACAATTACGTTAAGTAGTGAAAAGCTTACTTTAACCATAAAAGAGAAGCCACAACGAACGACTATGGAATTGCAAAAGAGCGGAGGCGTAATCTAAAAGAGGAGTATATTAGATGTCATTTAAGTTCTCTTTTTATCAACTAATACCCTAAGAAGTTTTAAATTAGGTAGAATATGCGCATTTCCGGTTTTTTTCTAAATACGATCGGCTGATAGCTACGTTAATTTTGTAACTGAACAACAAATGAGAGATTGTAGATACTATTTTCTGCAATTTCTCGTTTAGTAGAAAAGATTAGACAGACGAAAGTAAAAAGATCACAGTATGAAAAAAGCATTTATGATTGCAGCTACTGTGTTTGCATTGAACTTTGCACCTATGCAAATGACAGTAGCCTCGGCACAAACACCTGTAGATTTGACCTATGCGGCAGAAAAGTCCGTCAATTCGGTCGTATTCATCAAAGTCACTATTGACAGTAAGACACAAACGATAGAGGGTTCTGATCCTTTTGAAGACTTTTTCAACTTCGGGCCGTTCAGTTTTGGAGACCCAAGCAGCAGAGGCCAACGCAGACAATACCAAACTCCGAAACGACAAGGCGCAGGATCAGGCGTTATCCTCAGCAAAGACGGTTATATCGTCACAAACAACCACGTGATAGACGGGGCTGATGAGTTGATGGTAAAACTAAACGATAATCGCGAATATAAAGCTCGCATTATCGGGGCGGATAAAAAGACTGACTTGGCGCTCATCAAGATTGAAGCAAAGGATCTTCAACCCATAACAGTCGGCAATTCGGACAACTTGAAGTTAGGTGAATGGGTATTGGCCATTGGTAATCCTTTCAGTTTAACATCTACGGTTACAGCCGGCATTGTTAGTGCTAAAGCGCGTACAGTAGGCGGTGAAGGCATCGAATCATTTATCCAAACTGACGCAGCTATTAACCCCGGAAACTCCGGTGGCGCCTTAGTCAACACGCGTGGGGAACTGGTTGGTATAAATGCTCAGATTTATTCTCAAACAGGCTCTTATACGGGCTATGGATTTGCTATTCCTACAAGCATTATGAATAAAGTCGTCGCAGATCTAAAGAAATACGGAACTGTGCAACGCGCGCTGCTCGGCTTTACCGGACAAGACGTTTCGACCTATATAGATTTGCAGAAAGAAAAAGGGAAAGATGCTGACTTAGGTACAACCAAAGGCGTCTATCTCGCAGAGGTAAGTTCTGATGGTGCAGCTCAAGAAGGCGGATTAAAGGCCGGTGACGTCATTACTGCGATGGATGGAAGAAGCGTAACGAAATTTGGCGAGCTGCAAGAGATTATGGCGAGCCACAAACCCGGAGATAAAGTTACAATCACTTATATTCGTGACAAGCGCACGCACACCGCAACGCTCACATTGCGTAATGCGCAAGGCACAACAAGCCTTTTGGAAAGCGTAGACGTGGATCAGTTGGGCGTAGCTCTTAGACCGCTCACCACAAATGAGAAAGAGGAGCTAGCACTAAGCAACGGTTTAGTCGTAACGGCTGTGCGTGACGGCAAAATGAAGGAAGCCGGCGTCACCAAAGGCCTTATTCTTTTGCAGATAAACGATAAAGTGCTCAACACGCCTGAAGATTTCAACGAGGCAGTCAAAACTACAAATATGAGTAACGATCGTGTGCTTTGGATACGTGCAAAAACACAGAGCGGAATCAATAAGAGTTTCACCATAGAATTAGATAGCAACAAAGCAAAGCGCACGGAAAGACGGCGCTAAAGCTATTTCGCGCAAAAGAGAGGCAAAAGAAGAATTCATCCTTTTGCCTTTCTTTGTTTTTATCGTACCTTCGCACACATAATATCAAAGATAACGCATACCCAATGAAAGAATTTGAACTAAAATACGGTTGTAATCCTAACCAGAAACCGGCAAAATTACTAATAGAAGGCGAAGAGCTTCCCATAACTGTGTTGAACGGGCGACCGGGATACATTAATTTCTTAGATGCGCTGAATGGTTGGCAACTTGTAAAGGAATTGAAGGAGGCAACGGGGCTTCCGGCAGCTACTTCTTTCAAGCATGTTTCGCCGGCAGGCGCTGCTATCGGCCTTCCGCTTTCAGACATACTCAAGAAGATCTACTTCGTTGATGATTTAAAAGTAGGATTGTCGCCTGTTGCTTGCGCTTATGCTCGAGCACGGGGCGCAGATCGAATGTCTTCTTATGGTGATTTTATTGCGCTATCCGATACTTGCGACCTCGCGACCGCATTACTGATCAAGCGCGAAGTATCTGACGGCGTCATTGCGCCAAGCTACACGGAAGAAGCTTTGGAAATACTTCGCGAAAAACGTAAAGGCACTTATAATGTCTTGCAAATTGATACCACGTATACACCGGCTCCGATGGAACGCAAGCAAGTTTACGGTATCACGTTCGAACAATTGCGCAACGAAGTCAATCTTAACGACGACAACCTATTTGCTAATATCCCGACAAAGAACCAAACCTTCCCTGCAGAAGCTATCAGAGATTTGAAAATAGCGCTCATTACGCTGAAATATACACAGAGCAACTCCGTATGCTACGTAAAAGACGGGCAGGCCATCGGAATTGGTGCCGGACAACAAAGCCGCATCCACTGCACACGTCTGGCCGGCAATAAAGCAGATATATGGTGGTTACGCCAGCATCCGAAAGTGCTCAACCTACCTTGGGTTAATGGCATCAGAAGAGCTGATAGAGACAACACCATCGACTTGTATATCTCCGACGACTACGAAGATGTATTGAAAGAAGGAGAATGGCAACGCTTCTTTACTACGCGTCCTGAGCCTCTGAGTAGAGAAGAAAAGCAGACTTGGATCAGTCAAAATACCGGCGTCAGTCTGGGTTCAGATGCCTTCTTCCCATTTGGTGATAATATAGAGCGCGCTCACCGCAGCGGCGTTGCTTATGTTGCGCAAGCCGGAGGCAGTGTGCGCGATGATAATGTTATCGAGACCTGCGACAAATACAATATTGCAATGGCCTTTACCGGCGTGCGCTTATTCCATCACTAAATTGGATTTTGAAATTATGAGAGAAGCCGACAAGACCGAAATAGAGCAAGCCCTCTTGAATGGTTTCGTCTTCCGAGGAAGCGGAAGCGGCCGGCAAGACAAAGGTAAAGTTAAGACTAAGGCTAAGCGAAAAGGATATATCAC
>JABZGO010000217.1 GCA_015259305.1 Alloprevotella tannerae
GTAAAGAGATCCGTGGGCAGATAGCGCGCCACGGCGTTTTGGTTGAAGCCCGCTTCTGTTTGCAAGAGTTTGACGCCGCGCAATACGCCGCCATATTGGTCTTGCCAGCCGCCGCCGGTCGTTAATAATTGTTCAAGAATAAGTGTGCGGTTGCAGATCTCGTTTTTATCCCAGCCCAAGCCGCAGCAATTGCTGAGTGCGCCCAAGACGGTGGCCGCCAAAATCGAACTCGTACCCAAGCCGGACCCGGCCGGAATGGCCGCAAGCAAGGTTAGTTCCAAACCACAACCGAATGCTTCCAATTGATGGCGCAACGTCGGATACGTCTCACTGCAAAATTCAGGTAGGAATCCGCACAAGGCCAGCGCTGCTTTCGGTATGGAGAACGGATCGCCCACCGCATCGTAAGTGCGTAGCTCCTCAAACGTCTCAATCGTCACCGATGCGCCCAAATCTATGGAGCGGCAGCGAATAAGCGGCTCGGGGCAAGGCCTGACGTAGACTTGCAGCGGCTGTTGTCCGTTCATTTCGATGGCTACATTCACTACGTTGCCGCCGTTCATCAAACTATAGGGCGGTGTGTCCGTCCAGCCGCCGGCCAGATCTATGCGCACGGCTGAGCGTGCCCACACGATTTGATCCGCGAAGGTCGTGCGGTGCGGCAAGCACGTTTGTTGGCGCACCTCCTCCGTCATTCCGTCGCGCAAGCGTCCGAAGGCTTCCGCCGAATAGTGGTCGGCCGTAGCCCGATCAGTTGTGCGCAGCGCTTCAGAGCGAAACATCGCATCCTGCATCAGCAATCCCGAAGGAGCGTCTGCCGGTAGCGCATCCGGCAGCGGCAGTTGAGCCGCCGCATATTTGGTCGCCACGTCTTTTAAATCCAATTGATAGAAGACACTCTTGCGCCAATTTTCCGCCATTTGGGGCAGATTTTGCTGACGTAAGTTTTCCCGTTGCGCAAAGAGGCGCTTGAGGTTGGCTTTGTTCATCAATTCGTCGGCCGAGAGGCGTGGCAGGCGTAGGAAGGTGGCGCGCTCGTCGCCTTGCCCTGTAGCGATCCAATGGAAGAGGCGCTCCAGTTCGTCCAAGTCGCTACTTACGGGGAATAAGTCCGCCGTTTGCAAATCGTCCGTCTGCTTGAAATCCGACAACGACAAGCCGCGCGCAGACGCCCATTCGGCAAACGGCCGACCGAGGTAAGTTGTTTCGCCGGCAGCCAAGTTTCCGCGAAAAGCATCATCGTAGCCATAGACGCGAAGTGCGTAATCTTTCTCCCCGATGGGCACGAAATCAATGCAGATGCCTTCCGGTAGCTTGACCTGCCATTGGTTTTGCGGAATCCCCGTAAGGATATGGTGTCGCGAGAGTTGCCAACCCGCTCCGATGTAGGCATTTTCTATCCAAATATATTCGTTGTCCGGCATGCAAGGGTTCGCCATCACCGTGTTTTGTGTGAAGACGGAGGCCCGTTGTTTGACGCCGCGTTGCAATATTTGCCGTTGATCTTTGACGAGGGCTTGCAAGGCAATGCTTGAGGTCAGCATATCAGGCCCTGTGCCGTAATGGTAAAACTCTCCGCCCGGCAATGGGACTATGGCCACTTTAAGTGGCGGAAGATCGGCTTCCGGTTGCGACGGGTGAGCGCCCAAGGCGCGCCCGAAGTCGCTATATAGGTCGTAATATTGCAAGTCTTTTGCCTGCGGCACTTCACTTGACGCCAAGGCCTGCTGACTGCGCCGATCCGACTTCTGCGCAAGATAGGCTACGGCTCGATCCGAGAGCAACCATACGCCGACATCAATCAGCGCCATGTGCGTTTGCATCAAAGCCGCTTGCTCTTCCGTAGAAGGCTTTTGCAGCATGAAGTCGAGTTCGTCCGGCCGGTTGCGATCAATCATAAACACGCCGTGGTGCGCGATTTGTTCCGGCGAAGCCCAGAGACCGTAGCAGATGACGTCGGCTTCGGGCAATTCTTGCAAAGGCTGCGTTGCACGGAGCAATACGTCGCCGCCGGCTATGAGTGTATGGATATGGCTTGGCGCCTTTTCCAGCATTTTTTCATAGAGTGGCACTTGCAGATCGAGGAGCGTCTGATTGATTCGTTGCCCTCTGGCCCAGCGAAACACGGGTATCGGCGTGAGCGATTTTCCGCTCGCCGCGTAAGCCGGTAGTCGCCTGCTTTGCCCACCGGCGTGGAGTAGCAGTCGCTTTTCGCGCCCCAACCAATCGGCAAATGCCGCATCGGGCGCTTCAGCTGCGCGGCATTGCTGCAAAAGCCAAACCGTCCCGCCGCCCGAGCCGAGTCTGTGGTCTTCAGGATCGGACGTGCAGAAATAAGCATCTTCAGGGAGATGCGTTAGGTTGTGAAATTGTTGAACCGGATTAGGCGGTAGCGAAAGCAACTTTTTCATACGCGCTTGTTTCTTTTGAAAGTGACCAATCTGTTGTAGAGGTAATTGAGGCCGGGATAGACGCACATTCCGATAAGGTAAGCTGCGCGCTCACTAAGGCAGAGAAGGAGCAGACGAAAGGCGACCCACTGCAAAGCCCAGCAGAGTGCGGCGCCAAAAAAGAAGACTGCGCCCTCGCGCAGGTAGCGATTTTCTCGACTACGAAAGACCCACAGCCGGTTAAACACATAGCTGTTGAGGATACCGGCAAGATAGGAGAGAAAATTGGCCGTATCCAGTCCTACGCCCACGCGGCGGAGGAGGAAGTAAGTAGCGATCGTGACCAGCGTATTCAAGATGCCGACCGCGCCGTAGCGAACTATGAGTAAGGCCTCTTCCTTTTTGTTGATTTTCATCTGATATGTATGCCTCTTTTCCCTCTTTTTGTAGGCTAAAAATGGATAGGCAAAGATAAAGGAAAAAGAGGATAACGACAAGGAATAGCCCTGCAAATCCTATGTCTCTTTCTCGTGGGTACTTGGCTTTGTGGCGGTCGCTGCGTCTCGGCTGCAGCAGGCCTCCGTTGCAGATCGTCAGTCTTTGGTCTGTAAAGGATTGCCCCTTTGCTGACCGGTCTTTGATTTTATGCGAAGTTTTCTTTCGGCGCTTGCTGCTAATTTCCCCTCAGACTTTCGGGCGGGCGGTGAGGACTTTTTTGCGGATGATAAACGCGCTGAAAGTGATGGTTTTCGATGTGCGAAAAAGGGCGCAAATCCGGCCTTCTTGCTTTTTTATCGTGAGCGCAAACCTTTGTTCTCACGATAAAAAAGGTGTGTGCTCACGATGAAAAGGGTTTGCGCTCACGATGAAAAACGGGGGAGATAGGATGAAGCAACTTTCAGTTCGGGCTGTGCGGTGGGTAATTGTCAGCATTTGGGTGTCGTTTAGTGTGTGATTCTAAACTTGGCGTTGGAG
>JABZGO010000218.1 GCA_015259305.1 Alloprevotella tannerae
ATATTATATATATAGATTGCCCCACGAACGACACGTGGGCGCGCGACCACGCTTTTCTCTCGGTTTTAGATACGGGAAAGCCCGAACTACTCGACTTTGGCTTCAACGGCTGGGGCGGGAAGTTTGAGGCTGCGGCCGACAATGCCATCAACCGCGGCGTCTACGCAAGCGGTCGCCTCGAAGGCTCTTATATTGATTGTCTCGACTTCATCTTAGAGGGCGGAAGCATAGAAAGCGACGGCTGCGGCACGATTCTCACGACGAAGGCCTGCTTACTGAATCCGAATCGCAATCCGGGCCTCGATCAAGCACAGATTACGCTGAGGCTACAAGACTATTTTGGCGCCCCTAACGTGCTTTGGCTATCGCACGGAGCGCTCATCGGCGACGACACTGACAGCCATATCGACACCTTGGCCCGACTCTGCCCCGAAAACAAGCTGGTTTACGTCAAATGCTCCGACAAAAACGACCCGCAATATACAGATCTGTGCGCGATGGAGGCAGAATTAAAAACATTCAAGAATGCCGACGGCGATCCGTTTGAGCTTATTCCTCTACCGATGCCGGATATTTGCGAAGCAGATGGGGAACGCCTGCCCGCAACGTATGCTAATTATCTCGTATTAAACAAAGCCGTGCTCTTTCCCACTTATGGGCAACCGGCTAAGGACGAGTTGGCGCAAAAAGCCTTGCACCAAGCCTTCCCAAAATATGACTTGGTGGGCATCGATTGCCGCCCGCTAATCAGGCAGCACGGCTCGCTCCACTGCGCCACTATGCAATTTCCAAAAGGAATCCTACACTTATGAACAAAAACGAACTAAAAGTAGGCTTGATCCAACAAGCCTGCACGCCCAACGGATATGACAACCGCCAACGACTGGCTGAACACATCGCCGCTGCGGCTAAGGAGGGCGCCCAACTCGTGGTGCTGCAAGAACTGCACAATACGCCCTACTTCTGCCAAGTAGAGAATGTCGACAACTTTGATTTGGCAGAACCCATACCCGGCCCGTCGACAGATTTCTTTGGCGAACTGGCGCGGCAACACGGCATCGTGCTGGTCATCTCTCTCTTTGAGCGCCGCGCACCGGGTTTGTATCATAATACGGCCGTCGTCTTGGAAAAGGATGGCACGATTGCGGGCAAGTATCGCAAGATGCACATCCCCGATGATCCGGCTTACTATGAGAAATTCTACTTCACGCCGGGCGATATGGGCTTTCACCCGATAACGACGAGCGTTGGCAAATTAGGCGTGCAGGTTTGCTGGGATCAATGGTATCCCGAAGGCGCCCGCCTAATGGCTTTGCAGGGCGCCGATCTGCTAATTTATCCGACGGCGATAGGCTACGAAAGTTCCGACACGCCGGAAGAGCAGACGCGCCAAAGAGAGGCGTGGACAACCGTGCAGCGCGGCCACGCCGTGGCCAACGGTCTGCCCGTGATCACCGTAAACCGCATTGGCCACGAAGCAGATCCTTCCGGCCGGACGAAGGGCATCACCTTCTGGGGCTCGAGTTTCGTAGCCGGACCTCAAGGCGAACTGCTCGCACAGGCTTCTACGCAAGGAGAAGAGGTCATCGTTGTCACAGTGGATCTGCATCGCAGTGAATGCGTGCGGCGCTGGTGGCCATTCTTGCGAGATCGCCGCATCGAAGCTTTCACCGACTTGACGCGCCGCTTTATCGACGATTGACGCGCTCTTTCTATTAAAACATCACAAGGGGAAATGCACTGACCTCAACCAAGAGGCAGGCAGGCATTTCCCCTTGTTTCGTAAACTTGCCTCCCACTTTTCATCGTATGAGTTCGTTGCAGTACGCTCCTACACCGGCTTTCTTTATCGCTCATCACGCAAGGCATTCTTGAACACCGGAATCCGCATCGGCCTTGCTACGTTCACAACCATCTACGGCCTATTTTCCTGAGCTAATCATCGTCTGCCGCCCCTTTGCAGCAAGACGCCATATTGTTTGCTCGGGCCAAACGATCATTTGCTACCGGCAAACCATCGTTTCTTCCCACCAAACTATCGTTTGCTGCCGGCAAACGAAACGGCTACGCCTTTTGCGTATCCTATGATCAAAGAAAAGCAGGCGCATTATTGGCACATTCTCAACAACCATCAAGCGCGAGCGAAAGCAAGAGAGGCCGCTTGCTCCTCTATCTACGCCCTCAGCATTGGCAGCCCAATCCTCGCCGGCTGCCGTCGTATTATTATATGCAGCCGCCCTACGTTTCGCATACCAAAGGGTCACACCGGACAAGAATTGCAGATTAAAAACTTTATAATTGTCGGAATTATTAGATTAAAACCAAAGATGACACACAAAATAGCGCTAAAACAGACAAATTGATCGCGCATTTATCGAGATAATCTTTATATTTACGGTCGCTAATTTAGTACAAACCTAAAAAATCCCTTTATTAACCAGCCTGTCTACGACCTTTAACTTTCAGAGACTAAGACTTGAGACAACAAGAGGCGTAGGTAGCGCACAACAAAAACCATCATTATGAAAGCAGTGCTTACAATTGTGGCCGGATTGGCCTTGAGCATCGTCGAAGTTTCGGCGCAAACGAGTGGGACGACAGGATCGCTGTCGTGGAACTACAATGAAAGCAGTAAAGAATTGACCATAACCGGTACAGGCGCAATGCCCGATTACGCATTGGGCCAGACGCCTTGGGAAAGTTTCAAAGAAAATATTACCGGTATCAAACTCGGCGAAGGCGTCACGAGCATCAGCAACAATGCGTTTTGCAACTGTGTCCGAATCGAAGGGATTGATTTGCCCAATAACGTGACGCGCATCGGCGAAGCTGCGTTTCAGAGCTGCATTTCTTTAGAGACAATCGCGCTGCCCGCAAGCGTAAAGAGCATTGGAGAAGGCGCTTTTGAAGAATGCGCGCAACTGACGACTATTACGCTGAACGAAGGCCTGGAGACGATCGATGGTTTTGCCTTCCAAGAGTGCTCTCGGTTGAGCGAAGTAAAACTTCCGTCAACGCTACGCACCATCGGGCGCTGGTCTTTCGGTGGTTGTGCCGAACTTACGTCCATCGAAATTCCGGCCGGTGTGACGCGCATTTGCGACAATGCGTTTAGCTCGTGCAGCCAATTGCAAGCGTTGCACCTACATGAGGGTTTGCTGGCCATTGAGGAGTCAGCCTTCAACGCTTGCGAGGCTTTGCAGGAGATTACGCTTCCCGCCAGTGTTAACGAATTAGGTTTTGGCGTCTTCTGCGACTGCAAACAGCTCACGCGCATCAACGTAAAGGCCGGCAATACGGCATACGTTGCTGAAGACGGCATCCTGTACAACAAAGAAAAAACGATCTTATTAC
>JABZGO010000219.1 GCA_015259305.1 Alloprevotella tannerae
ACGATACCGTTATCATTCGTATAGCCCAAGCTGACACGATAAGGGAAGTTTCCGAAACCGCCACTGATACTCAAGTTATGATCTGTACCCAAAGCCGTGCGATAGATTTGTTTTTGCCAATCTGTATTGTCTGTACCGAGTGCAGGCATCAATGCAGCCGTGGGGTCAGCAGGGTTTGCAGCGAGATAAGCTTGGCGAGCAAAGGCGCGATACTCATCGCCATTAAGTAAGTCATAGGTCTTACGCGTCGTGCCAAAGGAAACGTGTCCATTATACGTAACGCGCGGCGCCGATTGCTTGCTACCTTTTTTCGTTGTAATGATAATGACACCATTACTTGCGCGACTTCCGTAGATAGCAGTTGCACTGGCATCTTTCAGCACCGTATAGCTGGCGATATCTTCCGGGTTAACCATCGCAAGGGCGTTGGAGAGGCCCTGTACGCCTTCATTGTCCATTGCCAAACCGTCGATAACGATCAGCGGGTCGTTAGAAGCGTTGAGCGAAGAGCCACCACGGATGCGGATCTTTGCACCTGCACCCGGTTGGCCGCCTTCTGACGCCACATTAACGCCGGCTACTTTACCGACCAACATATCCTGTGCGCTCGTTGTCAAACCTTTGGTGAGTGCGGCGGGTTTCAGAGCGGTCACGGAGCCGGTTGCGTCCGACTTCTTCACCTTGGCGTAGCCGACAACTACGGCTTCGGTCAAGTCGTTGTTTTCTTCCAAGACGATTTTCAGGTTTTCCTCCGCCTTAACCGTCACGGTTTTGTAACCGATATAGGAAACATGAAGCGTAGCACCCTTTTGCGTCTGCAAGGTAAAGTTACCGTTGTCATCTGTATTGGTTGACGCCTTCGTTGTCGTCGACGCCACCGTAGCAAAGACCACCGGCACGCCCTGAGTGTCTTGAACGTGTCCCTTCACCGTTATGGTCTGTGCCAAGGCGGAGAAGGAAACTAAGATTCCTGCCAGCAAGAGCAAGAATCTTTGGCTTAATTGCTTTCTCATTTGTCTATGTTTATGATTTGTTTATTTATATATGTGTGCAATAGGATGAGTTCTTGCTACGATAGAGCGCCGTTGCGGGCTGCGTCGGCGCAAGAACATACGATAGTGCCGCAACGGCTGATGCGAAGCATCCGCTGTTGTGGCACTACTATATATGATTATTTACGGATGATACTGATTGCGAAGCCACCGCCACTTGCAGCGTGGAGCGAGAGCTTTGTTTTGTTCGTTACAATCATTTTTTTGATGGTGTAAGCCTTCGGGTTTTTATCCCAGCTCGCATCTTTCGCATCGGCGTAGATGGTTGCTTCATATTTTGCCCCGGGTGTGAGGAAGTCGAAGTTGAGTTTAGATGTATGGCCGTTTTCATCTGCCGTGCAACCTACAAACCAGTTGTCCGTGCCTTTGGCTTTGCGGGCAATGGTTATGTAATCGCCCGGCTCTGCTTCGAGATACAAACTCTTATCCCAGTCTAACGCCACATCTTTAATAAACTGGAAGGCATCCATGTGGGCTTGATAATGTTCGGGAATGTCGGCTGCCATCTGCAACGGACTATACATCGTCACGTAGAGGGCCAATTGGCGTGCCAAGGTCGAGCGTACTCTTGAGCCGTTGTTCGGATTCATCTTTGAGAGGTCCATTTCGAAGATACCGGGTGTGTAGTCCATCGGACCGCCTATGAGTCGGGTGAAAGGAAGTATGGTCGTATGGTCAACGGGGTTGCCGCCAAAGGCCTCATATTCCGTTCCGCGCGCACTTTCGTTGCCGATCAAGTTAGGATATGTGCGGCAGATGCCCGTAGGGCGCGTTGCCTCGTGCGCATTGACCATTATTTTATAATCAGCTGCTTTCGTCAAGCAGTAGAGATAGTGATTGTTAATCCACTGATCGTAATGGTGATCGCCACGCGGCAATATGTTGCCCACATAGCCGCTCTTTACGGCCGGATAGCCGTTGTCTACCATAAATTGGTAGGCCTTATCGAGATGGCGCTCGTAGTTGCGCGTCGACCCGGACGTTTCGTGGTGCATAATCATCTTAATGCCTTTTGAGGCAGCGTAAGCGTGAATGCCTTTAACGTCAAAATCAGGATACGGTGTCACGAAATCGAAAACGGAGTCTTTTTCGTGGCCAAACCAATCTTCCCAACCTTCGTTCCAACCTTCTACGAGGACGGCGTCGAAGCCGTGTTCGGCTGCGAAATCAATGTAGCGCTTCACGTTGGCTGTGTTTGCACTGTGTCTTCCGTTGGGTTTTGTTTTCGAATAATCGGTTTCGCCGAGTCTTACGGTCAGTAAGTCGTCGGTATAAGCCCACGTACCTTTATTGGTAATCATATCCCACCAAACGCCGATGTATTTTGTCGGCTTGATCCAGCTCGTATCTTTAATCTTGCACGGCTCGTTGAGGTTAAGCGTCATACGGGAAGCCAGGATGTCAGCTCCTTTTTCGCCAACGATAATCGTGCGCCACGGCGATACGCAGGGGGTCTGCATATAGCCTTTATCTCCGCGTGCGTCGGGCGTAAGCCAACTTTCGAAGGTCATCGTCTTGTCGTCCAAGTTCAAGTGCATGGTCGAGTAGTCGATGCAAGCAGCTTCGTGCAGGTTGATGTAGAGGCCGTCGGCCGTCTTTAGCATCAAGGCCGTCTGTACGCCGGTCGGCGAAAATGGTGTTTGCGAAGAATTAGGTGTGATGGCGGCCTTCATTTTGCCGCGTATTTCAGAGAGTTTTGACGTAACGGTTTCGTATTCCTGCGTATCGTAGTCGCCCGGAAGCCACCAAGCTGTGTGGTCACCGGCCATGGCAAACTGCGAGCGCTCTTCTTTGATGGTGAAGTAGGTCAAATTCTTCTGCAAGGGGAACTCATAGCGGAAAGCAAGGCCGTCATTAAACAATCTGAAGCGGATAATAATATAGCGATCATTTTTCGGCTGTTCGAGCGTTACAGCCATTTCGTTATAATGATTGCGAATACTGCTTTCTTCGCCCCAAACGGGTTGCCAAGTTTCGTCGAAAGCGGAGGTTTCGGTCTTAGTCAAGCGGAAGCCCGTCATTAAATCGGCTTTCTGATCCAAAGTACTGGCGTCTTTGCGCTGCTTAAACTCGAAGTCGACGGCTGCATTTGGGTCTTCGCGCTTGAGTTCGAGGCCTAACATTGAGGGGCGAACGACGGCTTTTCCCTTGTAGGTCAACGAATACACGGGACGTCCCGCAGCGTTCAAACTGAACGTCATCTTAAACTTGCCGTTGGGCGAGGCCAACTCTTGCGCGTGCAGACCGAGCGCGACTGCAGCGAAGAAAAACAGGGCAGAAAGGATCTTTTTCATT
>JABZGO010000021.1 GCA_015259305.1 Alloprevotella tannerae
ACAAGCTTCCGTTTTTTGCCTAACTGCCCTTATTTCTTCTATTTTTGCTTATCGCCAATCGTGGATAGGAGGTATCAGTTGGGATTTCTCACGCATCAAGTCTGAAGTTTCAGATAGTTTCCCCCTCTTTCTTTCACGCGCATCCACGAGCGTTTACACCCAATTATTCGTCATTATTTTAGGTCTCTTTTGTTCTCAGTCTGCTGTTGGGCGTTACACCTCTGCCGAAGCACTCATGCGCGCCCTATGCTTTATCATTTACATCCCCATCACGCAAGTTTTCTTCCCAAAGATCAGTGCGTTAAGCGCCAAAGATCGAGTTGCAGCCTTGAATAAGACGAAAAGCGTACTCTATGTCGTAGGCGGAATTATGTTACTCTTAACCATCCTATTATTTGTCGGGGCTTCGCTGCTGAAATCCGCACTTCACGACGAAGGTTATTTGGGATGGGACAATCTACTACGCATTATCTCCCCTGCTCCATTATTTATTGGTATCGGCGCAGTCTGTGGGCAAATGGGTTTAATCGCATTAGGGAACAAACAAAGCCGAGTACATTTCCGCAACGTCTACGTCATAACCGCAGTCATTTCCATTCCGGCAGTTGGCATCTTGACGCCCCTTTACGCAGAATACGGTGCCGCGTGGGCACTATTGCTTTCTGAAGCGATTGTAGCCGCTCTTATGTTCTATTATTGTAAGAAAGATCAAGTCTTATGTTGTTCATTGCCTTCTTGATTGTAGCTGCATTCACGTTTATCGGATGGTACATTACGCGCGACGTTTTTTCGCCTTTTGTACTCCAGCCTGGTGTATGGTTCGGCATATTACTGCTCTTCTATCTCAGTGATCCCGAACTCTACCCTATTATTCACGACTTCCCAATTTCCCTGATCGTTTGGACTATTTCTTTTTTAGGAGTGGCTTACCCCACTTATTATTACCTGCCTGACCATAGTCTTATCAGTCGTCGTCCTCCATTGCTTGCATCGGTCCTCACACCTTCTCGGCTTGTATTGAAACTCTATTTATTTATTGCTATCATTTCCGTGCCATTGATTCTTTATACGTTAATGAGATATGGCATGGAGCGCGGCGAGTCAAACTTAATGACCTACTTGCGCATTGCTTCTTACGACGACACTTTGGATAAACCGGATTTAGGCATAGCCTATTATACGATAGGCGTGGCTTTAATCGTCTTTATCTTCATCTTTGTCTACTCGTCCAAGAAATGGCTCAAGATATTGGCCGTAGTCATTAACGTTCTCGCAGCATTGATTTCCATGTCCAAGACGGGCTTCTTCGTCTTCTTGGTTCCTATGGTTTATGTCCTTTATCTGCGCGGCAAGATCAAGTTGCGCACCATCGGCATCATACTTTTAATCTTCATAGGCTTCAGTATCTGGTTTCAATATGCCCGTTCGATGGCTTCCCAGCAAGACTCTTTTTCGGCCACGTCTATGTTGACCATATACATAATGTCTCCCTGCGTAGCTTTCGACTATTATGTAGAACCTGCAAGCGCCACACATTTTGGCGAATACGTTTTCCGCTTTTACTACGCTATCATGCACTCGCTCGGGAGCAACATAGAACCAGTCAGCAACGTCTTGAAATTTGTTGGCGTCCCGGAAGAGACTAATACCTATACGATTCTATACCCCTTCTATCACGATTTCGGCCTACCGGGTGTAGGTTTGTTTGGCGGACTCTATGGTGCATTTTATGCCTTCTTATATAAACGAGCTCAAAGTGGACAAAACGTCTATTTTATCTTATATGCTTGCTTCTTAAACTACCTCATACTGCAATTTGTGCAGGAAAATATCTTATCCAATTTTTCATTGAATCTGCAATATGTCATCCTCATATTGTTCCCTTATATTTTCCAACAACTGTCTTCAAGACTATCAAGATGAGCCAGCCCAAGTTAGATATACTGATGGCCACTTACAATGGCGAAGCTTATATCAGTCAGCAAATATATTCTTTACAGCAACAGACTTTCACCAATTGGCGCCTGCTGATACACGATGATGGTTCAACGGATCGCACCATTGAAATCATCCGTGAATTAGCTGCAACCGACCAGCGTATATGCCTGATTGAGGATGGTTTATGTTTCCATTCTGCCGGCCGCAACTTTATGCATTTGCTCTCGCTCTCCACAGCGCCTTTTATATCTTTTTGCGATGAAGACGACATTTGGTTACAAGACAAATTAAGTACGCAGATGGAAGCCATTCAGGCAGAAGACAACAACATTCCGCAGTGTGTCTACTGTAATGCTTATGTCTACAACGTCAAAGCTCGCCAGCCTATTGGAGGCATTTCTATATTGAACATCGTAAAAGACCTTCACGACGTTCTGTTTGCCAACGGCGGCATACAAGGTTGTGCAATGATTATCAATGATAAATTAAGAGAAAAGTGCCTGCTATTCAAAGGCCGCATCGAGATGCACGATCATCTTATCACGCTCGTGAATGCCTTGTTCGGACATTTCACATATATACCTCGTCGTCTATTTCTTTATCGTCGCTATACCGGTGCTGTGACCGGCGCCACGGATCGTTCTCTCTTGCAACGCATTACGGGATTCCTAAGACGCAGGAAACCAATATTGGAAAGCAGCCATCTGGATAGCATTTTGGACGTCTATCAATTTTATACCGAAGAGTTATCTCCGGAAATAAAGGAAACGTTTGATCATTTTCTATGCTTTCTCGACCGTTCGCGATGGACGAATGCTATTTGGGTCTTCAAGGATCGTTTCCGCCTGTTTGGTAAATCAAGCCTTTTGGCCGTGAAAGTCCTATTACGTCCTATCCGTTAACGATTTGCACGCCATATAGTACTATCATTACCTCCTCTTACACACTATTCTTATTCCCTCCTTTTATATAAGTCGTAAGACGCGCTGATTTTCGACTTTTTTCGTTCTTTACTCAGTAAGCTTCAAACAGAGCCTCCCATTGTTTGGTGCCGGCAAACGATTGTTTGGTACCAGCAAACTATAGTTTGGGCTCAGCAAACCATTGTTTGGTGCCAGCAAACAATAAACTCATAAGCCACAACAAGGCAATAGTGAGACATACGCATCGACAAAGCGGCTCGCGATAACAATAAAGACGAAATTGTGGGACTGTCACAAGGTTTTTTATATAGAAACGAAGAAAAACTATGAGACAATACTACTCTTGGCATACTTTTAGCTATACTTCGTGGAAAATAATTTCAATCTAAATAAAACAACGATTATGAAAATTCAACCATTAGCAGACAGAGTTTTAATCAAACCGGCCGCTGCTGAAGAGAAAACGGTGGGAGGCATTATCATTCCTGATACAGCAAAGGAAAAACCTTTGAAAGGTAGCGTAATTGCCGTAGGTAATGGGACAAAAGACGAAGAAATGGTCCTCAAAGCTGAAGATACTGTCCTCTATGGTAAATATAGCGGAACGGAAGTAGAACTTGATGGAGAGAAATACCTTATTATGCGTCAGTCAGACGTATTGGCTATTCTGCAATAACACATTAAAAGATATACAAGATTATGGCTAAGGAAATCAAATATAATGTTGAAGCGCGCGAAGCGCTTCGTCAGGGTGCAGATGCTTTGGCAAATGCAGTAAAAGTAACGCTTGGTCCTAAAGGACGTAACGTTGTTATCGACAAAAAATATGGCGCTCCGCGCATCACAAAAGATGGCGTGACCGTAGCTAAAGAGGTAGAACTCGAAGATAACTTCGAGAACGCCGGAGCTCAATTGGTTAAGAGCGTAGCCAGCAAGACCGGCGACGATGCGGGCGATGGAACAACGACAGCAACTATCCTGACGCAGGCTATCCTTACGGAAGGAATGAAAAACGTAGCCGCCGGCGCTAATCCTTTAGACTTGAAGCGCGGTATGGACAAGGCCGTAGCTAAAGTTGTGGAAAGCATCAAGGCGCAAGCAGAGCAAGTAGGCGAAAACTACGATAAGATCGAACAAGTTGCAAGCATTTCTGCTAATAATGACGTCGAAATCGGAAAGCTGATTGCCGACGGTATGCGTGCTGTAAGCGTAAACGGTGTCATTACGATTGAAGATGCTAAAGGCCGCGATACGGTCTTGAAGACTGTAGAAGGTATGCAGTTTGATCGTGGTTATCTTTCTCCTTATTTCGTAACAGATGCAGAGAAAATGCAATGCGAAATGGAGAAACCTTACATCTTAATCTACGATAAAAAGATCTCCAACTTAAAAGATTTTCTTCCGATTCTTGAACCCGCAGTACAGAGCGGCCGCCCATTGCTCGTTATTGCTGAAGATGTTGACAGCGAGGCGCTAACGACCTTGGTTGTTAACCGCTTGCGCAGCCAATTGAAGATTTGTGCAGTAAAAGCACCGGGATTTGGCGATCGTCGCAAAGCGATGTTGGAAGACATTGCTGTTTTGACGGGTGGCGTTGTGATCAGCGAAGAGAAAGGCTTGAAACTTGAGCAAGCTACACTCGAAATGCTGGGTAGCGCTGAAAAGGTGACCATTACGAAGGAAAATACAACCATCGTAAATGGCGTTGGAAACAAGGAAGCAATCAAAGAACGCGTGACTCAAATCAAAAATGAAATAAACAACTCCACTTCTTCTTATGACAAAGAGAAGCTGCAAGAGCGCTTAGCAAAGTTAAGCGGCGGTGTTTGCGTGCTGGAAGTAGGTGCTGCTTCTGAGACAGAACAGAAGGAGAAAAAGGATCGTTGCGACGACGCTTTGTGTGCTACGCGCGCTGCAATCGAAGAAGGTATCGTTACCGGCGGCGGTGTAAGCTATATTCGTGCACAAGAAAGCCTTGAGGGCTTGCAGGGAGATAATACAGACGAAACAACAGGTATTCATATCATTCGCCGTGCGATTGAGGAACCGCTTCGTCAGATCTGCTCTAACGCAGGCTTGGAGGGAGCTGTCATTGTTAATAAGGTACGCGAAGGAAAAGGTAATTTCGGTTTCAATGCGAAGACGGAGCAATTTGAAGACCTGCGTCAGGCCGGCGTAATTGACCCCGCTAAAGTTTCTCGCGTAGCTTTGGAGAACGCAGCCAGCGTTGCCGGAATGTTCTTAACGACCGAGTGCGTTATTACTGATAAGAAAGAAGACAAGCCTGAAATGCCAATGGCACCGGGTGCAGGAATGGGCGGCATGATGTAAGCACAACGCCATTCCTAAAAACAAGAAATCCTCGCTAATCTCTTATTAGATTGGCGAGGATTATTTTTAGTTTGCAGGCTTTATAAGGCGGAAGACGCGAATACCTATCGAACTCGGATGTTCTTTCAGATATTGTCGCAGGGTTTTGGGTTCAAGCACAACTTTTTTATGGATAGAGGAAGCATTCAGCAAATGTAACTTGCCATCCCTTCCCCATACAGCAAAGCCTAAATGGGAATAATCAATTCCTTTCTTTGTTGTTACAATAGCAATAATATCTCCATCTTGAATATTACTCAATTGGGCTTTACCCAAAGATGTATTGACTTCCGGTAAATAATAACCATCAAAACCTTGAATCTCTTCTTCTAATTTTCGGATGCTATCTATTCGGAAAGTATCCCCCTTTAAGAATTTATATTTCTCGGGATAAGTACTCATATAATTGTTCTTCACATGAATACGCGCCGGGCTATATTTTGCTTCTTTGACCTCTTGTAAAATCCCCTTAGCTTCATTGTCGTGTATCCACCAAGAAAAATAATGCAAACGCGAGAGATAACCATTCATCTTACCATTGCGATAACGGATAAATTCGAGGTTACGACAATAAGATGCGAAGTCAGTCTTCCCCTGCCACTTTGTCAGTGTCAGTGCTGCAACTGTTTCAACCAGCGTCGTACAATCTAAAGCGTGCAGATTAACGACCAACTGCTCCGGATCTGCTACTTCTAAGGTTGAAGCCACATAAGGCACATTGATAAATTGCTTAGCATAAAAAAGGATCGGTTGTCCGTCTACATTTTTCTTTAGTACGTCAACGACCCTTATTGAGTCTGCCCTATTATATATTACAGCTATGGGCGTCATCTGTATGTCGCCTATTTCTTCTTGCGCTATTGTTAAAGCCTGCTCTACTTTAGATTGAGCCGGTGTGACGGTCTTTCCTTGGCAACTTTGCAACAATGAAAGCACAAGAAAGCCACATAAGGCATAAATTCTAAACATAGTTCGAAAAGATGAAATGAAGGCCGTAATTCAACAATCAGAATCACGGCCTTTCAACGTTGATTTATCAGAATATATTACTGAGCCAATTTATTTTCAGATCCAAGTACATCCTTAATCTTCTCTTTGTACATTGCTTCCATTGCATCGCGAGCCGGTCCGCAATATTTACGAGGATCAAATTCGCCCGGCTTCTCGCTAAACACTTTACGCACAGCAGCCGTGAAAGCCAAACGAGAATCTGAATCAATATTGATCTTACAAACTGCGCTCTTAGCAGCCTTGCGCAATTGATCTTCCGGGATACCTACTGCATCCGGCATCTTGCCACCATACTTATTGATCATCTCTACATACTCCTGAGGAACTGAAGAAGATCCGTGGAGCACAATTGGGAAGCCTGGGAGTTTCACCATAATCTCATCGAGAACATTAAAAGCCAATGGAGGAGGAACAAGACGCCCTGTCTTCGGATCACGCGTACACTGTTCGGGCTTAAACTTATAAGCACCATGGCTCGTACCTATAGAAATGGCCAAAGAATCGACGCCCGTGCGCTGCGTAAAGTCAATTACTTCTTCCGGTTTTGTATAATGGCTAACCTCAGAAGAAACTTCATCTTCAACGCCGGCCAATACGCCAAGTTCACCTTCTACGGTTACATCAAATTGATGAGCATATTCTACCACCTTCTTCGTTAGCGCTATATTCTCTTCATAAGG
This sequence comes from Alloprevotella tannerae, assembly GCA_015259305.1. Classification (GTDB taxonomy): domain Bacteria; phylum Bacteroidota; class Bacteroidia; order Bacteroidales; family Bacteroidaceae; genus Alloprevotella; species Alloprevotella tannerae_B. The sequence continues at coordinate 6,923 of JABZGO010000021.1, forward strand.
AAGTGAAGAACCATCAATCATAACGCTGGAGAAGCCAAAGTCAACACAGCTCTTGCAAAGTTCGAAGCTATCTCCATGATCGAGGTGAAGAGCAATTTCTGGATGTTCGCAACCTAACTCTTTAGCATAAGCCACAGCTCCTTGTGCCATGTATCGCAGCAAAGTCTGGTTGGCATAATTACGAGCACCTTTAGATACTTGCAAAATAACCGGAGAACGTAACTCTGAACTAGCCTTAATAATAGCTTGCAACTGCTCCATGTTATTAAAGTTGAATGCAGGAATTGCATAACCACCATCAATGGCTCTCTTGAACATCTCACGCGTGTTCACCAAGCCTAAGTCTTTGTAATTTACCATAACAAAATATGTTTAAGTAGTTTGTTCTTTCAATTCTTCGCAAAGATAGCATTTTTCAGAGGGAAAGCGTAATTAAAAACTCTTTTTTTTCAAGGCTAGCAAAAATCATCGTAAATCTTTGACAATATTAAAGATTCACGTCTTTTGTTTGTCAAATCTATAATACACCAAAATATCTCTGAATCTATTCTGATGAGGGTGACAATTGGAATGTATCTCCGGTCCAAGCATAGCGAAGAGGGAATAACAAGTGCTTCAAATCAGCCAAATCATCTTCAGGTGCGTTTGTCGTAGAAACCTTTGCTATCAAAGCTCGCGTCTGCGGAGAAAATGAGAGTGATACGGAGCACATTTTTAGATCTTGCTTCAAAATCTCCATTCGCTCCGGTGAGCAAGGATAAGGTTCGCGGAAAAACTTCTCAATCTCAGGTAACTGAAACTGATAGGCTAAAGGTTGCCAATCGGCATCGTACAAAACAATCCGGCTGCTCTCTGCAGGAGAAAGAATGGTGTAGATGACAGCAAAGATTGTATCTGCACTTTGTGGCAATAAGGCTAAATCCCAACGACTACTCTCGGTCAGAGAAATAGAAAACATCGAATCAGTCTTTTGTGTCATCACAGATTTTCCACCATATATATTATACGCTTCGGCCTTCATATTATAGTTATATAGGTCAATCATATCCAAGCGAGCATTCATGTCAAGCATGGGTAAGATATCTGTAGGAACACGTACAAATACAGAATCGATCGGGCTTGCCAAGATTTTAGCGATCAAGCAAAAAGTGAAGCAGCAAGTAACAGTAAGTTTCCTTATCATAATTGCAAAAGTACACAAATCCAAATAGAATTACATCGCCTTTCTACAAAAAAATAGCTTGTTACAACTAACGAATAGTCTGATGTGAAAACATATAAGCTAGCACGTTTCCTCACAAAGAAAACTATTCAAAATACAGAATCTATCTTTAATAAAAAAGCAAGCATACAAACCTTAAAGAAGCTAACCAGAATTCATATCTTTGCATCAACTAAGATCCAAACTATAATGACAGGAATAAGGCACCATATACTAACAATATTTTTTTTCTTATTAATATTGCCCGTCAAGGCACAAGAAGAGCGAGCATGTGCAAACGAAAGAGTCGATCATTTTTCTACATACGCTACGTTAATTACGAGGCAAGACTCTACACTAGTTTTTGTTACAGACGAACAAGATACACTTACACTATCCCTACCTTCTCGACAAAATAACAACACGTATCGTATAGGTGACTTACGCCCCAAAAACCGCTTCGCTATTATAATACATACCACCAACTATCCAACATGTTTGTTCTCGTATGTAAACTTAACGCAACTGTTAGGCCGTTGGATATCTAGGACAAATGGGAATACCTTATATTTTTCTCCTGATAGACAGCTTAAAGGTTATTCATCTGTAGTATTAGAATCCTATCGCATAGACCCTTATTGGGGATACGTATGGGTAAAATTTTCTTATTTTTATCCAGCAGAAAATGGTTCTTTCGGAAGGGGAGATGGTGAGACCGTTTTAGATATAAAAGAGCTTACAGACACTAAACTTGATGTTGTTTTGAAGCTATCATACTTAGCCTATGTTAGGAAAAATGACTGGCACATGGAATATCGCCGTGAAACGATAACCGAACATCAAGCCTTTATGTTGAAACAATATGGTATAAAGTTGAAATAGAACTTTAGCCACCTATTAAATGAACACTGCATATTCAAAACTATGATCCGTACACTCATATTAGATTTTGATGGTACACTGGCAGACACCCAAACATCTATACTTGCCACAACGCATGCAGCCTTGCAAGAAATGGGGCTCCCGCAGCCCTCAGACGATTTTATTCGTAGTCTGATTGGCCTTCCGCTTAAAGACATGTTCCTTCGATATCCAGGCATTAAAGATGAGGCAATGGCACAAATCGGATTTGATACATATAAACGTCTTTTTGATCCGATAGCCGAACAAACCTTTCAGCTTTTTCCAAAGGTAGAAGCCACTTTGCGTCAGTTGCACTCCGCAACATCTATGAAAATCATAACTGCTTCAAGCCGTATGATTGCTTCACAAAAGCATCTACTCGGATTAACTGAAATTAGAGACTGCTTTGACTTACTTTGCGGTTTAGAGACTGTAAAGCGACAAAAGCCGGCACCGGATATGGTATTATACATCTTAGAGGCAACTCAAACGGACGCCTCTGAAGCTCTTGTAGTAGGCGACGCCACGTATGACATCTTAATGGGGCGTGGAGCAAACTGCAGAACCTGTGCTGTTACTTATGGCAATCAATCAGCAGAACAACTCAGCTCAGCACAACCTGACTTTATCATTGATAATTTTGAAGAAGTAGGCAGATTAGCGCTAGAATTGTAATCTATAATCCCACAACAATGAATTAAACAATAAAAACGCCCTATCTCCCGCAATAGGAGGTAGAGCGAATACCAATATCCACTTAATATTTTCTTATCTCTAATCTGTCATATCATTTGCTGATAGCAGTTTCCCAAGTTCATAGCGTAAGTTCTGACACATAGGGCCATTACCTACAGACTGGTAGCGCTTGATGCGATACTCCAAAGATTTAATCAAATTCTTCTCTTTCATAATCATCTGTGTTATGGTGTCCCGTTTGGACGACCGTTATGCATTTTTACTTGTTTTATCGGTGCAAAATTACGCTAAGAGCGCCTAATAGAGCGAAGCGAACGCTTTATTCCGGCAAAAAAGTGGCAGATTTAGTATTTTCCTCTGCAATCTGCTTAGTTCACTTGGCGTTCTTATATCCATAAACTGTTGTTATAACGAGATAAATGCGCTAATTTTACACCCTCATATCTAAACTACACGATCATGCAAGATAAAAAACAGCATATCACATTCACGGTTTACCAAACAGAAACAGAATTGCCGCTCGAAGATAAAGAACTCATCAATTTAGCCAAGGATGCTACGGAAACGAGCTTCTCTCCCTACTCAAATTTCTGCGTCGGCGCAGCCGTATTACTTGAGAACGGAAAAGTTGTCCAAGGTAGCAATCAAGAAAATGCTTCTTTCACGACCGGCACGTGCGCTGAACGTTGTGCGATGTTCTATGCCAACGCTCAATACCCGGGCGTAGCAGTAAGTGCTATTGCCATTGCAGCCAAGAAGCGCAATGGAGCGTTTACCAACGTCCCTATTTCTCCCTGTGGTGCTTGCCGCCAAGTATTAGCAGAAGTGGAACATCGACAAACAAAACCTTATAAGGTTCTACTATATGGGGCTAAAGAAATTTATTCCTTCGACACGATGGCTTGCCTGCTGCCATTTCAGTTTAATGGCGATAGTCTTTAATTTATGAAATAAGCGTGTAGCTTTCTTACCGCTCCACGCTTCTACACATTATATGTAATAAGGTGCGAACGGCCTCAAATAGAAGCCTTCGCACTTTTATTTATTTCTTCGTTCGTTCAATGTGGCGATATGCTTCATTTGCCGCTCTATCCAACGCTGCCGCTGTCGCATATAAGAACCAGGGTGCTTTGAATCAAAGCGTAACGGGTTAGGAAGCGTTGCCGCAATCAATGCGCAATCAGATCGGCGCAACTGCTTCGCATGACAATCAAAATTACAACGAGCTACGGCCTCAACGCCATAAATACCATTCCCCATTTCAATACTATTCAGATACACCTCCATAATGCGGTCTTTTGACCAAAACAGCTCTATCAATATCGTAAAATAAACTTCAAATCCTTTACGTATCCAAGTGGAACCCGGCCAAAGAAATACATTCTTTGCCGTCTGCTGACTGATGGTGCTTCCGCCCCTCCTACGTCCGCCGTTAATCTGTTCTTTTGCAGCATCGGCAATTGCATTAACGTCAAAGCCATGATGGTGAAGAAAATTTTGATCTTCCGAAGCCATTACCGCGACGGGCATATATACCGACATACTATCCAATGGTACCCATCGATGCAGCAAGCGGGGCGACTCACCACGCTGCATCTGCTGTGCACAACGAATAACCATTAACGGTGTAACTTCAACAGGAAGCCAACGATAAGCTAATACGACTAAAATCGTACTTGAAAAGAAGCCAATAAGGATCCACTTTAGTATCTTAAAAAACTTCATAAGAGCCGGCTTTATAACAATTCCCCCTTATTCCGTTTACAATCGGAACGCGGAGGAATAGTAAAAGTGTTTAACCCTAAAAACTTTTGAGTCTTATTGTGGACTTAGAAAGGTAGATCATCAGTCGGATCTTCCTCAGGAACAACCGTTGGAGCCGGCACATCTGTTTGCGGGGCTGCAGCTTGTGTCATTGATGGCGCAGCTGCCTGCGCTTGTGCAGCTTGTACGCGCCAAGCTGAGATATCGTTAAACCATCTTCCTTGATACTCGTGGGCATCTATGTCGAAAGACACAGTGAGCATCTGCCCTACCTGTATGTTAAATTGACGCAATCGATCTTCGCCAAAAACGCGAAAGACGCAATGGCGGGGAAACTGTCCATCTGTTGTCTCTATTACAAACTCTTGTGACTTCCAATTGTTACCCGTGCGCTTTGATACCCCTTCACGCGCCTCAAGGGCTGCAATTATCTTACCAGTAATTTCCATTTTGGTATCTCTAAAATTATTTTCGAGGCGAAATTACAACTTTCTTTTTATCTTTTCGACATTAAAGCCAATAATATACCGCACCAGTACGGTTTTTTTTGCGAAGTAAAGCACACTTAATATTCAGTAAAGTACTTATAGCCAAGGGAGAAAGATAAGCATTAAGCAATTTTCTTATAGTTGTTCACTCAAGTAAATGCCAACAACCCACATTCCTCTCCTACTTTTTCTGAGTTTACCGCAACTCATACACCCACAGCTCTCTGTAGTAGGTCTAACATAAAACCACTATGCTTATAATATCACATCGCAAATTGCATAAAAGCAAAGAGTTTTCACGTTGTGCATCAAGATTAAACAAATCATCTCCCAAGCCCAAGCATCAGCCATTAAACATAAACAATAGCTAGATACACTCGCGGTAGTACTATCCTACCAATGCAAGTGTACAATTATCCCCCTGCAATGGTACAAACGTACTTTCACGGAAGGACTTTTGCTAAATGCGCCTTCAGAAAATCATGTATAACAAAGAGGAATCGTTTACAAGATAAAAAAAACGCATTAAAGACTTTGGCTATTATTTCATTAAGCGTAACTTTGCAAACGAAATGGGCGTCTTCGCAGAATATATCAGTACTTTTCAACTTTTTCTCAAAGGTTTAATCATTGGCATTATAGCTTCTGCCCCAATGGGGCCGGTAGGCATACTGTGTATCCAACGAACCTTACAGAAAGGGCGATCTTATGGTATTGTAACTGGTGCTGGCGCAGCATTAAGCGACCTTTTTTATGCGCTGATTACAGGTGCCGGAATGAGTTTTGTGATCGACTTTGTCGACAATGAACGCAATGTATTTTGGCTTAAACTGGTAGGTAGCGTTATGCTTTTCATATTTGGTATTTGGACATTTGTTGCAGATCCACGCAAAAGCTTTCGCCCCGTTTCACACAGCAAGGGGACACTATTTCACAACTTTATTACCTCTTTCTTCGTTACCGTCTCAAATCCGCTTATCATTTTTCTGTTTTTGGCATCATTTAATATGCTGACATTTGTTGTACCCAATAATGTTTTTGGGTCAATTGTCGGTTATGTATCCATCTTAGCCGGTGCAATGATTTGGTGGTGGGGATTGACTTACGTCATTCTTAAAATGAGAAAGAATTTTGGCCTGCATGGCATCAAAAAACTCAATCATACAATAGGCACAATTGTTGTGCTCGTATCTATTGCTTACGCCATTATGACACTGCTTCACTTATCTCTCTATTAAAGTGAATCGGTATATATTGTCTCTATTTTAAACCCTTCTTATGATTATTGCAGAAAAACTACGCAATTCTAATCGGGCTGAATACCTGCTCTATATGTGGCAGGTAGAAGATCTTATTCGAGCTTACAATTGCGATATGGAGCGTATAAATAAAGAATATCTTTCTCGTTTTCAATTAGATGAAGAAAAGGCAAAAGCTACACAGCAATGGTACGCTGATCTTTGTGAGATGATGCAACGTGAAGGCCTATCACAGCACGGTCATTTGCAAATTAGCCACAACATACTTCAAGAACTGACGGAACTTCATGAGCAATTAATGAGTTCAGATCACTTCCCTTATTACAAAGCGATGTATCATAATGTACTTCCGCACATTGTACGTTTGCGAGCCAAAGGTAGTGATAAATCAACAGCCGAATTGCAAACCTGCTTTGAGGCACTATATGGAGCATTACTCTTAAAGCTGCAACACAAACCAATATCAGATGAAACAGCACAAGCACTAAAGGATATAACGACCCTGCTTGGGCAATTGTCAGATTATTATTATCAAGATAAGAAAGAACCTATTTCATTTTAAACTTATGGCACAACATATTCTCATCACTGGTTGTAAAGGTCAATTGGGAAACGAAATCCAACTATTGGCCTCATCTTACCCCAAATGGGCGTTCTACTATACGGACAAAGAAGAGTTAGATATTACGGATCTCGGCGCCATCAAGGCATTTATTGAAACTTATCATATAGACACGATCATTAATTGTGCAGCTTATACAGCCGTAGATAAGGCAGAAAGCGATAATGACTTGTGCAATTTATT
>JABZGO010000220.1 GCA_015259305.1 Alloprevotella tannerae
CCGCATTTCTGATCCCCCATCGCGCAGCGTCCTGCGACAGAGGCCAGCGCCCGACCCGCCCTCGCGCCGGGTTTCTCTTTGAGTGACCTATACACATTATATATATATAAAGGCGGCAAGGGCGACTACTGAGAGAGGAATCGAGGCTTAAAAGAGGCCGTTTCTATACGCCTTTGGTCACATTTTAGAGGGAGAGAATCGCTATTATTATTGCACACTTCCTACTAGAAGTGGGAAATAAAGTTGGCAAAATCGCAAAAATGTGTTAAAACACCGTTGAAGGACGCAAAAAAGAGCACGTTTCATTTGGACTACTTCAAAAAGTCCGTACTTTTGCATCGTTTTAATAAAGGCAATTGATTGTTTTACTTAAAAATTAAAAGACCAATGAAAAAGTTAGTTTTCATGCTCGTAGCTTTCGCAGCTGTTTCTTTCGCTTCTTGCGGTAACAAAACTGAAAATGCAGGTACAAAAGACAGCGATTCTGCTGCTCAAATGACTGACACTACAGTTAAAGATAGCGCTGCTGCTCCTGCTGACTCTGCTGCTGCTCCTGCAGCTGCTGACACTGCTGCTAAGGCTAAGGCTTAAGCATGACAAGTCAAAAGAAAAAAGCCTGTGGGTAAATTCCTGCAGGCTATTTTTTTATACCTACCCGACCGGAAGTCATGAGCGGATGAGGCGCCTTGACTACCGATCAAGCGGCGTATGAACTGAAGGGTTCATGCGCCGCTTGCCGTTTGGCTACGATGGCAGCGAGAAGGGTGAGCTCTGAAAACAAACTGCGCCATGCGCGCAGAAAACGACTGAAGCATAGCCGTTTGGGAGCTCAAGCGTCAACGGCAGGGGTTTTGCATCACGACGAAAAGGGCTTGCGCTCGTGATAAAAAAGGTTTCAGCTCACGAGCGCAGACCTTTTGCCTCGTGATCGCAAAAGGCACCAAAGACCTTGCCGGTGCAGCAAATGGGCGCAAGTGCTCAGTAAGAGGGGAATAAGTGAGTTGTGCTTAAACTTCGAGCGGTGCAGTAGCAGATGGCCGCAAGGCAGGATAAGCCGTCAGCAAGCAACAAAAAGTGCGAGGCAAGCCCAAGCCTGCCTCGCACGCGTTTATTCTTTTCCCTACGATTGCTGAGCGCCTACCGGTCAGTGGGCCTCAGGGCGAAGGGGTACGTTTTACAAATTATCGAAGAAGAATTTTGATATGCGTTCGTAGAGATGCAAGCGCGTGTTGCCGCCATTGATAAAGTGGTTGCGGTTGGTGTAGATTTGCATCTGAAATTGCTTGTTGGCCTGTACCAATGCTTCAGAATATTCCGTACAATTGCGGTAGTGTACATTGTCGTCGGCCGTACCGTGAACGAGCAATAAGGCACCGTGCAACTTCGCAGCGCGATTGAGGGGGTTGATATCATAGCCCGGATTCTCTTTGGGCGTACGCATATAACGCTCTGTATAGACGGTATCGTAATATTTCCAATTAGACGGGGCGGCCACTGCGACACCGGCTTTGAAAACGGGGCGACCCTCACTCATAGCCATCAACGTATTGAAGCCACCAAAGCTCCATCCCCAGATGCCGATGCGACTTCCGTCGACGTAAGGCAGAGATGAGAGATAAACGGCGGTCTCTACTTGGTCCTTAGCCTCTTGTTCGCCCAAGCGAAGGTAGGTGCACTTCTCAAAATCTGCACCGCGGAAGCCTGTGCCTCGACCATCGACGCAGACAAAGATGTAGCCGTTTTGCGCCATATAAGACTCAAACAAGCCGCCGCCGTAAGAACCGATCGACCAGGCGTCTTTTACCTCTTGCGAACCGGGGCCGCTGTATTGGTACATAATGACGGGGTATTTTTTAGAGGGGTCGAAGTTGCGCGGCTTCACCATCCAGCCGTTGAGCGATACGCCATCGGGCGTCGTAAAGGAGAAGAGCTCTTTCGCGCCGACCTTGTCGGCCACACGCTGCTTGAGTTCGGCGTTGTCAACGAGCGTCGTCAGCGTCTTGCCGTTAGCGTCGCAAAGCGTCGTGATGGGGGGCGTTGTCAGATTAGAATAGACGTTGAGGAAATATTTGAAATTCGTGGAGAAAGTAGCGGCATTGGTGCCTACCTGCGTAGAGAGGCGGCGCGTTTTACCGCTCTTTTCAGCTACATAGATGGCTCTGCGCAGCGGACTTTCAGCCGCGCTCTGGTAGTAAGTGCGCTCCGTGGCCGGATCGTAGCCATAAAAAGTCGTCACGTCATAATCGCCGTTCGTCAGGCGGCGCAGTTGTGTGCCGTTGAGGTCATATAGATACAGCTGTTTGTAGCCTGAGCGCTGCGAAGTCAGCACGAAGCGACCGGGATAGAAGGTCAAGTCGTTGTAAGCCGCCTCGACCAAATATTTTTCATCTGTCTCGCGCAACGCAAGTTTGGCCACGGTGGAGCGCGGATTGACCATATAGATATCCATGCGGTCTTGGTGGCGATTCAGCGTAACGACCGCCAACTTTTCAGGGTCGGAAGTGAAGCAGATGCGGGGGATGTAACCATCGCTATCAACCGGCACGGCCATTGTGCGCGTGACGCCGGCTTTAATATCGAAACTCTTCACGCAGACGTCGGCATTTTTTGCACCGGCCACGGGATATTTGTAGTTGTAATAGCCGGGGTATTCGTCGAATTGCTTGAGCGTGGGATAAGCGCCCTTGTATTCTTGGATGGAATAGACGGGCACTTTGCTCTCATCGTAGCGCACCCAAGCCAGCATTTTGCTGTCGGCCGAAAAATCGAAGCTGCAGTTGGTTGAGAACTCTTCCTCGTTGACCCAATCGGGGATGCCGTTGAGCACTTCGTTGAACTTGCCGTCGGTAGTCACTTGGCTTTCGGCATTGTTGAAGAGCAACTTCACCAAGAAGAGGTTGTTGGCTCTGACGAAGGCCACCATCGTGCCATCGGGCGAGAAGTGGGGCACTTGCTGCGGACCGCCGTCGCTCAGGCGCTCGAACTTGTTGTTTTGAATGTCGAAGATGTAATACACAGCCGTGGATGAGCGACGATAAATCATCTTCGTCTCCGTCTGCAATAAGATTTTTGTGGCGTCGGGCGACATAATGTAGCCGTCAATGCGGGTCAAAGTGACCGGGCCGCGCGCCGTATTGCAGTCAAAAAGCGTGCCTACCTCTTCGCCGGTCTTAAATGATCGGCGAATAATACGTGCGCCGTCGTCAGAGATTTGCGTGTAGGTCTCGCCGTCGGCAGCCGGACGAACGCCATAGATGTAATTAGGCGCAAAGGCGCCGTGTACGACGTCTTCCAAGCGGAGCGGTTGCGTCGTAGGCTTTTGGGCTGAAAGGCC
>JABZGO010000221.1 GCA_015259305.1 Alloprevotella tannerae
CCGCTAAGGAGCGGATGTCCGAATTGAACGAAACGATTAAGTGGAAACCGGCTTCAACAGGCTCGGGACGCTTTGGGAAATGGCTCGAGAACTTGAACGACTGGAATTTGAGTCGCAGTCGCTTCTGGGGCACGCCGCTTCCGGTTTGGCGCAACGATGATGATGAGGTAATCTGCATCGGTAGCATTGCGGAACTTTATGATGAGATCGAGAAGAGTGTGGCTGCCGGCATTATGCCCTCTAATCCGCTTAAGGAAAAAGGCTTCGTGCCCGGCGATTATAGTGAGGAGAACTACCACAAGATAGACCTGCACCGTCCTTATGTAGACGAGATTGTTTTAGTTTCGGAGACGGGTAAGCCGCTTCACCGCGAAAGCGATTTGATCGATGTTTGGTTCGATTCAGGTGCAATGCCTTTTGCACAACAACACTATCCTTTCGAGCACAAAGAAGAGGTGGAGAGCGGTCGCTGCTTCCCCGCCGACTTCATTGCTGAAGGCGTAGACCAGACGCGCGGCTGGTTCTTTACGCTCCACGCTATTGCGACGATGATCTTCGATTCCGTTTCCTTCAAGAATGTGATCTCTAACGGCCTTGTTTTGGATAAGAACGGTAATAAAATGTCGAAGCGCCTCGGCAATGCCGTAGATCCGTTTGAGACGATTGCAAAATATGGCTCTGACCCCTTGCGCTGGTATATGATTACCAATGCTTCGCCGTGGGACAACTTGAAGTTTGACGAGGAGGGCATCAAGGAGGTATCTCGCACCTTCTTCGGCAAGCTTTATCAGACCTACTCCTTCTTTGCTATGTATGCCAACGTCGACGACTTCGATGCGCACGCACCGCAAGTAGACTTCAGTAAGCGCCCGGAGATCGATCGTTGGATATTGAGCGAACTCAATACAATGGTGGCAGAAGTGACGGCCGCTTTAGACGATTACGAGCCGACTAAGGCCGGCCGCCTGATCAATACTTTTATTGCCGACAACCTCTCTAATTGGTATGTGCGTCTGAATCGTAAACGCTTCTGGGCCGGTTCGATGACGGAGGACAAACTGAGCGCTTACCAAACGCTTTATGCTTGCCTCTTGACGACCTGCAAATTGATGGCCCCCATTGCGCCCTTCTTTGCCGATCGCCTCTATCGCGACTTGACAGCGCCGACCGGCGATGGCTTGGAAAGCGTTCACCTCGAAACTTTCCCCGTTTGCGATCCCGCATTGGTGGATGCCGACTTAGAGAATCGTATGGAAATGGCGCAGAAGATTACTTCTATGGTGCTCTCGCTGCGTAAGAAAGAACATATCATCGTTCGTCAGCCCCTGCGCCGCATCTCTATTCCGGCAACTGAAGCAAGTCAACGCGCTGCGATCGAGGCTGTGCAACAATTGATCTTAGATGAAGTCAACGTGAAAGAGTTAGTCTTTGTCGAAAGCGATTTGCTCGAGAAGACTGTGAAGTGCAACTTCCGCGTGATGGGTAAGCAGTTTGGCAAACGAATGAAAGCTGTGGCCGAGGCCGTAGGCGCTTTGTCGCAAGCCGATATTGCCCGCTTGGAGCAAGAGGGCAGTTTGACGCTCACCTTAGCTGACGGACCGGCAACGATCGAAAGAGAGTCAGTAGAGATCATCAGCGAAGACATTCCGGGCTGGCCCGTTGCCAATGAAGGCACGCTCACCGTTGCGCTCGACTTAGAACTTGACGACGACTTGCGCCGTGAAGGCTTGGCGCGCGAGATTGTGAAGCGCATTCAGGCTTATCGTAAGGACAGCGGCTTTGAGATTACGGACCACATACAAGTAACGATGACGCACCAAGGCGAATTGGCAGAAGCCGTAGCAGCTTTTGGCGATTATATTCGTGGGCAAGTATTGGCTGACAACTTCTCCATCGTCGAGGCATTAGCGGAAGGCGAAGAAATGGACTTTGATGGCCGCATAGTGCGCGTTAAAATAGAAAAAGCATAATGTATATCGTCTGCGAGGCTCGCCTTGCAGACGAATTTTTAAACAATCAAATATGGAAGAAAGAGCACGCTATAACGATGCAGAATTAGCAGAGTTTAAGCAATTGATTGAGGAGAAATTAAAGTTGGCTACGCGGGAGTATGACCAACTGATGGATAGCTTGATGAATCGCGGAAGCAATGACGTTGTCGATACATCTCCGACCTACAAGACGCTTGAAGAAGGCTCTGCCGTGCAAAGCAAGGAGGAAATGACTAATATGGCTGCCCGCCAATTGAAGTTTATCCAAGGTCTGAAGTCTGCACTCGTGCGTATTGACAACAAGACCTATGGCGTTTGCCGCGTTACGGGCAAACTCATCCCGAAAGAACGCTTGCGCGCCGTGCCTCACGCTACGACCAGCATCGAGGGAAAGATGCAAGAGAAGAAGAATAAAATCTGAAGCTTCAGTAGATGAGCAACTCGAAACTATCGAGCAATACAGCGGGGCATAAGCTTTTGTCCGAATCCGCTACGTCTTCTCGTCTGTCGGTCCGCACTTTGTCCTGGATGTCCGGTGGGATCATCCTCTTGGTCTTGGTTATCGACCAACTTATCAAGTTCAAGGTCAAGACCGGGATGCTCCTTTACCAAGCCTACGACGTGACGAGTTGGTTTAAGATCCTCTTTACCGAGAACCAAGGAATGGCTTTCGGTATGGACTTTATTGGCACAATGCTGCTCACGATCTTTCGCGTCGTGGCCATCTGCTTCTTTGTCGGTCTTTTGGCCAAGGCAATTCGGCGGCGGCTTCCTGCCGGACTGATTATCTGCCTTTCTATGGTCATTGCAGGTGCAGCCGGCAACATTATCGACAATTGTTTTTATGGCTTGATCTTTACGGCGAGTCCGCTTGAAGGCACGCCTGGCGCAACGCCCGCCGTGCTCACCGCTTTTGGCGAGGGCAAAGGCTCGTTTCTCACGGGCCACGTCGTCGATATGTTCTATTTCCCGCTCTTTACTTGGCCTGATTGGGTGCCTTTGCTGGGAGGGAAAGTCTTTTTTAATGCGATCTTCAATTTTGCTGATGCATCAATCTCTTGCGGTGCAGTAGCGATCCTTATCTTTTATTGGCGCTTCCTTACCGGAAAACCTCGCGCAGCGGTTCGTCAAGCGTCCGACGATCAATAATCACGAATGCAGCAGTTTGGCAGTAGTAATATCAAGTATTGTTTGTCCGTCTCGACACGTATAAGTCGCGGCGGACTCTTCTTGCTGCTGGTCCTGCTGCTGTTTTCCGCCTGCAAGAATAGTCGCCCATCTGGTGTCTTGTCAGAGGGGAAGATGGCCAATTTGTTGTATGACTATCAT
>JABZGO010000222.1 GCA_015259305.1 Alloprevotella tannerae
CTACATCATCATAATAAGTATTAGCTGTAAATAAGGGGAAATAGTAAGGATTACTGAGTGTGTCCACCTTATTATAGTGCCATTTTGCAAACTTATCACTTAGACGTCGAAGCGAATCTGCATAAGCCGAAGCTACTCCATCAAGACGTAACACATTTCGTCTTGAAATTTGTGCTCTAAGAGCTAGGCAGACAAATAATCCACATATGATTAGGCTGGGTTTTCTCTTCAAATACAGCATAGCAGCAGCAAAATTACAGAAATTATATCAGAAAACATGTATTTTAAGCGTAATGAAAAAGTCATACCTTCAACTCTACGTATTTTATATATCACATTACATACATATATATCTATATATACCAAGTATTTACTCAATGTTTTAGAGAAAAAGATCTAACTTTATGAAATTTGTATCGTGAATTGAAATTCGTCCTTCACCATACGTACAAATGTACCACAATGAGTGGACAAACCTACCTTCACGATGGCACATCGTAAAAGTCAGAATCAGGAATATTTATCCTCGCTTCAAAAAATACACTTTAGGAACAACAAACTCAGCTTGGCGATATATAGGTAGAAGTTATGGGTTGTAGATAGCTCTAACTCGTTATTTATACAACGTTGCAAGTGTCTAAAGACATATTTTGCTTGACTATCAATCAAAAATAACGCTTTATATGCATAAAGGTTTACATAAAAAAGCACTTATCTCTTTGTTATAAAAGGAGATAAATGTATCTTTGCCAGTCGAAATTGCACGTATAAAATGACTCTATTACGACATACATTACTCGCATTACTCTTAGGCTGTTGCTTTGCAGCTCCATTAAAAGCTAGAGATAAAATTCACCGAATACCTCCCACTTCTGCAGGAAAATCAAAAATAATTGAGCCGGACCACCTCTCGCTTAAAGCGAAAGTTGAACGCCAAGTAATGCCACAAACTGAAGGCATTATTAAGCGTACGATAGCTAACATGAACCTCAAATATAAGGAAGGTATAGACGTATCTCACTACCAAGGGGAGATTGATTGGGAAGAAGTTGTGCGCAGTTCGCAGATTTCCTATGTGTACATTAAAGCAACAGAAGGGGCATCTTTAGTTGACGAATATTATCAACAAAACCTTGAAGGGGCACGAAAAGTAGGATTAAGTGTTGGTAGCTATCACTTTTATCGACCTACGATAGATTGGCGGATACAGTTCGACAATATGACCTCAACAATTCAGAAAGAGTCACAAGATCTCGTCCCTATTATCGACATTGAGCACGCAGGCGGCGATGAAGAAGAATTTATAGATAACTTGCGCCAATTCATACAGAAAGTAACTCAGCATTATGGTAAGAAGCCATTGCTTTATACTTTTCATAATTTCTATAACAGACACTTTGTAGGTCTTTTCCCGGACTATCACTGGATGATAGCCCGCTATCGCAATGATGAGCCAACTCTAAATGATGGCAAACAATACATCATTTGGCAGTATACGCAAACGGGACGCCTCAGCGGCATTCGTGGAAA
Organism: Alloprevotella tannerae; assembly: GCA_015259305.1. Taxonomy (GTDB): domain Bacteria; phylum Bacteroidota; class Bacteroidia; order Bacteroidales; family Bacteroidaceae; genus Alloprevotella; species Alloprevotella tannerae_B. The sequence goes on from JABZGO010000222.1 coordinate 1,531, forward strand.
AGTAGATCGTAGCCAGCTTATGGGTAACTTCAGCCTAAGGCAATTGCAAATGTGATATAAGGAGGGCAACAAACTGCCCTCCTCTATTTTCAACCTATATAAAAAATATCATTATGAATGAATGGTTTCAATGCACCATCAAATACGAAAAGACGCTTGAAAACGGCCTAGTCAAAAAAGTATCGGAACCTTATCTGGTGGATGCGATTAGCTTTACTGAAGCTGAGAAAAGAATAATAGAGGAAATAAAACCTTTTATGACCGGTATATTTGAAGTTGCAGACATCAAGCGAGCGCATTATGCAGAACTATTTGAATCTACAGATGAAATTGCTGATAGGTTTTTTAAAGCCAAGCTTCAATTTATCACGCTAGATGAGAAAAGCGGAAAAGAAAAGAAAACCACGCAAAATGTTCTTGTACAAGCTGCCGACTTGCGTGATAGCATTCAGCGATTGGATGATGGAATGAAAACATCTACGATTGATTATACTATAGCTTCTGTCCAGGAAACAGCTATTATGGACATCTATCACTATAAAGAGATGGCACCAGACAATTTTCGTAAAGTAGAAGAGGCTTAAATATGAATGCTATACAGACGCGTTTAGAAAGTATACGAGCAACAATACCTCAAGGAGTAGAATTAGTGGCAGTTTCTAAATTTCATCCCATAGAAGAAATTAAAACTTGTTATGAGATAGGACAACGCTGTTTTGGTGAAAGTCACGAACAAGAACTACGCATAAAGCAGCAAGAACTCCCGAATGATATTGCTTGGCACTTTATTGGCCACTTGCAGGCGAATAAAGTAAAGTATATAGCACCTTACATATCTATGATAGAAGCTGTAGATACATATAAGTTGCTCAAAGAAATAAATAAGCAAGCTGCTAAGCATAACCGCGTAATTGATTGTTTGCTTGAAATACATATTGCCAAAGAAGAGACAAAATATGGTTTCAGTCCAGAATCTTGCCGAGAGTTGTTGGCAGGTGGAGAATGGAAAGAATTAAAATCTGTTCGTCTGCGTGGTCTAATGTGTATGGCCACTAATACAGATAACACATCTCAAATTCGCAGTGAGTTTCAATTAGCACTACAGCTTTTTAAAGAACTCAAAAGCGCTTATTTCTCTGGAGAGGATTATTTTAATGTCAAATCTTGGGGAATGACGCACGACTATAAGCTTGCTATTGAAGAAGGTAGTAATCACGTAAGAATTGGTACTGCAATATTTGGAGCACGTACTTATTAAAGCCACATTCAACAAAGCTATAAACACAACAAGAGGCAACCTCAACAATCTAAAGGTTGCCTCTTGTTGTGTTTATATACATTCCTTATTTCTACCACTTTCGAAATAGATAATCCGAGAAGTTACACCATATAAACAGAGCTAACGCTTCTAAAGCATACAATGGTCAATCAATCTTCAATTAGATGTACCAAACAAGTGTTGCGTTGTATTACACAGCTTCCCTATATATCTATACACATATCTACCTATACAAAAATATTGCTGTCCGATAAACGTTAAAAAGAGTAGGAAAGACCGCCTTAATCGCTGAAACAATGCGGTTGATGTTCTCTTTTTGGCATTCCAAGCCCCCTAATCAAAAAGCGAAGGCATTTGAGGGCTTTCGGCCGCTTCTTTCAGGCATGCTTCCCCATTTTTTTCGGGATGATTAAAGAGGCTGTAGAAATCCACATAGTACATCAGTGTTATCCTGACCATTGTGGCCAAGCCCGAAAAGCTCCAAGAGCGTATGAGCCTCCTCCGCATTAT
>JABZGO010000223.1 GCA_015259305.1 Alloprevotella tannerae
AGTATATTCTCCGCGCCCACAGCCTAATTCGAGCACAATGGGGTTGTTATTTTTGAAATAAAGCTGGTGCCATTCACCGGCTTTAAGTTCTTGTGTGGCGTTTTTAAGAAGCGGATAAGTTTCGGTTGCCTGTTCTTGCGCCCGAACCTGACTGGCTGTCATTTGGAAAACGTTGGCAAACGTTTCCATATCTGCAAATTTTGAGAGTTTATTCTTCCCCATCTTGTAGTATGATTTGAACGTCCTTTTCTGTTTGTTGCAAACGTTTCTTGCAGTATTTAAGTAAATCTTGCGCTTCTGTGAGGTGTGCGCTAAGCTGATCAAGTTCTAACTTGCCGTTATCAAGTGCGTCGACAATTGTTTGCAGACGGTCGATGGCTTGCTCGTAGCTCAGTGTGATCTTCTTCATTTCTTTCTTACTTTTACAATGCTCGTGAAGCTTCCGCTGTTCAGTTGCGTTTCTACGATATCACCCTCTTGTAGCTTTGAGGCGCGTTTTACAATGACACCATTTTTCCTTGTGATACTGAAGCCCAATTTTAAGATCCTATCGGGGCGCGCATACTCAATTTGCTTCTCACATAAAAGCATCCGGTCTTTTTCTCTTCTTAAAAAGTCTTGTGTCGCGCTTGCTAAGCGTTCTTTTATTGTGGACAAGTGTGCACTGTGGGTTTCCTGCTGCTTATTGATCAGAATATGCAAACGGCTTTGTAGACTGTATAAACGATGATGTTCGCGTGTGGAAAAGCTCGTCGTGAAGGCCAATACCTTTTGACTTAAACGAGTCAACTCTTCCTTCTTCCAACTTAAAGCTTGTGTTGCATAGCGTTTGAGTGCCGTGGAGAAATCCGCTAAAAGCGCCAATTCTTGTTGCTGCAAATCAATCAAGTAAGCAGCTACGGCTGTCGGCGTTTTGAAATGCTTAAAAGCAATCAAGTCAAGAATTGTCTCGTCTCTTTCGTGCCGAATGCCTACTAAGATCGGTAAGGGAAATTGGGCCACATTTGCAGCCAGATCGTAAGTGTCGAAGCCGCCGAGGTCGCTTGTTGCTCCACCTCCTCGTATGATGATTACAGCATCCCATTGATCTTGTTCTGCGGCTATCCGTTCTAAGGCTGCAATGATGCTACTTTCTACCTTCTCACCTTGCATAAAGGCCGGAAACAGCTGCGTCTTGAATGGGTAGCCGCTTTGTTCCAACTGGTGAATGAAATCCCCATATCCTGCAGCTGTTTGTGCTGAGATTATTGCAAAGCGCATCGCGGGGCGTGACAAAGATAATTCGCGGTTCAAATCTGCAACTCCGTCAGCTTGTAAACGAGTCAGGATTTCATTTCTTCGTCGCACGATATCACCAATCGTATAAGATGGCTCAATGTCTGTAATGTTGAGTGAGTAGCCATAGAGTTCGTGAAATTCAATCTCTACAGCAATCAACACAGACAAGCCTGCTTGTAATGCTCTTCCGGTTACTTTGTAGAAGTGGGCTTGTAGGAGTTGATTTCGATTACTCCAGATGTGTGCATTAGCTTTTGCTGTTAGCCGAGTTCCCTTTGGGTCTCGCTCAATTAGCTCTAAATAACAATGCCCATTTGCTGCCGTGCGACATTCGTTGATTTCGGCCACAATCCAATAAGACGATTCCAGTGTTAGTGCAATAGTCTCTTTGATTAAGCCGTTTAACTCGGACAGTAGCAGGTGCTCCATCATTTTTGCAATGCAATATGCAAGAGGGTTTCTTGTCTATTTATTGCCCTAAGATTTGATGAGCTTTCCATAAGTCTGGTATGCCATAACCAAACACCTCATTAGGCGTTGCATAGTTGTTTCCCGCACGTTGCACGGCCTTTATAATCTCTATTGGCGTCTTGTCGCGATGCGCCTGCCACAAGCAAGTAACGGCACCGCATAAGATCGGCGTAGAAAAAGACGTACCATTTGCTTTGCCTATCAGTCCGTTCGGCTGATAAACCGTTGATGCCTGTCCCATAGCCATTACATCCGGCTTTATACGTCTGTCTGCTGTATAGCCAAGGGAAGAGAATAGCGTGTTAACACTATCTGCTCTTACAGCACCTACAGTCAATATATCCTTAGCATCGCCCGGGAAGCCAATTTTCTTCCAAGTGTTGTCACCTTCGTTCCCGGCACTATTTAGGAATAACATTCCTCGGCTAGCCGCAACTGATGCAGCAATACTATTGATTGAAGTCTTGCCATCCAAGTCTGCATATGTCGGGTTCATTTCCGGATAATCGAATCGATAATAGCCTAAAGATGCGGTCACAACGTCGCACCCCAAACTGTCTGCATATTCTAAAGCAGAGCAGAAGTTGTCTTCTTCAACCAATTGTTCCGTATCAGAATCCTCACTTTGTAGTAAATAGAATGAGGCCTCAGGGCAAGTGCCTACAAAAGAATAAGGCGTATGGGCAGCGATGCAGGAAAGTACCATCATGCCGTGCGACTCTTCTTCAAAAACACTACGTTTAGAATCTACAAAGTTTTTGGTTCCTAATACTTTAACTCCTTTTAGGCCCTTTATCGTGTCGGCATTTAAGAATCCACCATCAATGACGGCAATAGTCATACCTTGACCGCGATAGCCGGCCTTGTGAAGTCGTTGCGCATTGAGCATTTCTGCCTGTGCTTGACCTTGTCCGTAGAAAGACGATAAGGTATCTTGGCGATACGTTAGTCCTTTAAACCGCTCCTTATGATTAGTTTTTTTAGGCTCATTGGTGCCGATCCAAACTTTTCTAATGCTTTTGACGAAAGGTAAAGCTTTTAAGGCAACCACTTTCATCGTGTCGTCAGTCTCAACAACCAGTGAATTAGTCCATTTACTCTGATTGTATATTTTCAAACCCTCTTGTTTGATCTTTTTCAGATAAGAAGGGGGAAGAGGCAAATCGATTTCATCAACAGCAATGCCGTAGCGGTTGCGCCTTTCTAAGGCTTTTGCTGACAGAAAGGCTTGAGGCTTTTTAATAGAAAAGCTATTGTTGTTCTTATCTGTCAGGCAAACACGATAGCGGTACAAAGCCGTTGGTGCAGACTGTTTGTTAGTGTTCTTTTTAGATTGTGCACCAGCATTTGGAGTCGCAGAAAAAAAAGCGACCAGCAGGAGAGTAGGGATAAATAGCTTCATATTTAAAAATTTGATAGCAAAGTTACTCAAAATCGCAGTATTTATTCCCCTCATTATAAACTATTTTTCAGCAAGAAGGGTTTGTTTATATTTCGAGGCTATCCATTGCAAGGCTTTCTGAAGCATATAACCTGATGAATGACACTTATAA
>JABZGO010000224.1 GCA_015259305.1 Alloprevotella tannerae
TTCCAACGTAAAGAGCAAACAAACTAACTACTTATGAAGCCTCACATCATCTTACGCTCGTGAGAAAAAGGTTGTACGCTCGTGAGCGTACAACTGTATTATCGTGAGAAAAAAGGTCTACGCTCACGATAGTAAAGTCTGCAAGCAAGAGATGGGCTTCAATTTTTCAAGTTTTCGTGGTTGAAAAATCAAATATAAACCGAAAAAGACAATCGAGAAGAGTACTCTGACCAAGTCTACTGATCGACAAGCAAAATGGCGGCACACTATGCGGGGATAGCGTTTGCAAGAAAAGAGAGCCCATCCATTGTTTTTCAAAAATGCTTGACGATAGTAGAAACATCGGCGGCAAATGAATGGAGTTCCGCATCCTTTAAGCCTTCGTCCTTCATTTCATCTGTGCTTAAGGGCTCAGTTTGTTCTTCCCAAAACGAAGAACAACGATACCCTGAAGTGCGCAATTGAGCTTTAAGGGTATCGTTGTTGGTTACTATTAAACTATACGCGCCTTTCTATGCTTCATACGTCAAAAGGCGTGCATTCAGAAGGCGTTGCAGACGTATTAAGGCAGGATTTTTACGGCTGCGCATTGGTCTATTCGCAAGAAAAGCGGCTGACGAGGTAAATTGTCCACTTGATTTACGCCGCAGCAAATCGTAGCTACGCGCAAACATTTCCCATCAAGCGTATAAATAGCCAACTGTCGGCCGACGTATTGAGCTGCCTCCACTTTCAACAATCCGTCTTTCATCTCGCAAACAATGTTGGGCTGATCAGCACGCGCCATCTGAATGCCTGAGGGATCGGGATCTTCCGGCAAATAAGAAAGACCTACGTAGCAATAGCCACAACCTTGCACGATCATAAGTCCGCACGTAGCCAAGGTTTTTGAGGCAGGGTTGTACATTTGCCAGCAATGCGTATCCGGATTCATACCTCGATCCTTAAAACCATTGGCCGCAAGAAGTTTGTAGACCTCACTTATTTGGGGCGTTGTAACACGTTCCCAAGACGCAGCCAAGAGATATACGGCACAAAGTTCGTCCTCATTGGGCGTAAAGGCGAGCATCAAAAACGGAAACTCGGCATTCTGCGTGGAGAATATCTCCAAGCCGGCACGATCTTGTTCGCCAATCTTCGGATTCATAGCCCAATAATCTGCAGTGTAGTTTGTATAGGCTCCGCTTTGCAGCATTTCGCTCATCGTTTTCGACTTTTCTTGTCCCCAACTCACACTAAACTGAGGAAAAGGCATATCTACGTGGTCTTTTACTTCGACCGTAAAAGGCATTTCATCCAAGATATTATTGGGATCAAAGGCATCGAGTGTGCCCGGATAAGCACCTGATATGAGCAGTTTGAGCCGGACGCTTCCATTACCAACAGATTTGAAGGCGTTGCCTTGAGGTAATACGATCGTACTATCTTCTGAGGTATAACGAATCACGATGCGCTCACCTTTACTTATGTGATTTTGCGTCGCCGTATTATACTTCTTGACATACATGCGATACGTGCGATTAAACGGTATGGATAGCGTGTTGGCTACTAAAACGCCGTGGTCGTCGTTGTTCGTTCGCGCTTGTAAATGATCAGCTGCAAAGAACAGCAGAACGCAGGCAAGGAGGACGTGGATTGGTCTTAGATTTTTCATTTTCAATGTATGTTTATGATTATACTTATGTTGTTAGCGTAAAGGCACGATAAGCTTGACTGACATTGGCTTTTGCGCACCCTGAGTAGGCATAAAGGTCACAATATATGTACCTGCGGCCAACTTAGATGCAGGTGCATACTGACGACCTGCGACATCGCACACGCCCAAAAGACGCACGCCGGCCGCGGCCTTAATTTGACCGGCCTCAATCTGAACATAGGAAGCCGCCAACGCTTGCTGCATAAGCCCATCTATGACTTCTCCTTCGCCGCACGGAACGGGCAACTCGTTGTTCACACCAACAAAACGCTTCCATACGATCTCAGAACGCCCGGCATTAAGTTTGTCAGCAAAAGTCTGACTCCGCATTTCCGAAAGTGCGACTCCCGCGCCGTAAGATGTGCCACTGAAGAGCGCTTCATTGTAATAGCAATTCTGTACATCGAGCGTAAGGCCGTCAGTGAGCGCCGCAGCGGGAAAAATTGGGCCTAAAGCGCCCGCAGGATCAGTTGCCACCACACGACCGGTGTTGTAAGCATTGCGAATATCAACCGAAGCGCCCTGCAAAGCCATTCCTAAAAGTCCGCCGACACAAGATGCGGCGCTGATCTCGCCGGCATTGAGGCAGTCGACAATGTTTAGGCGGCCGCTTTCCACAAAGCCGACAATACCACCTGCAAAATTGTTGAGCGTATTTACATTGCCGTAATTGATGCATCGACTGATGGTTGTTCCGGACGCACTACTCATGCCCAAAATTCCACCAATGGCCACGTCAGACGCGTCTACGTTGGCGCGAGATGTGCAGGCCACAATTGAAGATGGGGTCAAGAAGGACGAAGTCGCGATACCACCCGCATAAGGCTTAAGGCGCGCCTTGACGATTACGTTTTCGCCCGCGTGGCAATTGATAATTTCTGACCCAACTAAGACGGAAGCGACGCTTGCTACGATTGCGTCGGCCTCAAAATAGCAGTTGGTGAGGGTTAAGTTGGAAATCTTTGCATTTTTGACAATACCAAAGAGCCCGACACCCAGATAAAAGCGACCGGAAAAGCGCATCGTGAGGTTTGAGATCGTATGATTGTCGCCGTCAAACGTACCGCTGAAGGCCTTAAGTGCAGTTCCTTCGGCGCCGAAGTTGTTGCCGATCGGTTTCATCGCCTTTACCGCCTCCATATCTATATCATTGGTGAGCTTAAAGTACTTTCCGGCGTAATCAGTTTCGGTGTCGACGGCCAGCGAAAGGTCTTCTATGTCGCCCGAGTTTGAAATTAAGTACGGGTCGTCTTGCGTTCCGCTGCCGCCGCTGTAAGTAAAGTCGCCGGCCTTGCGAGTTCCTGTGCCGGTGAGCTGAACTTCAGCGATGGTTTCTCCGGATTGAAGTCGCAAAACAGCTTGCTGAGGGCCCGAAGCTTGGGGCGCAAACGCCACATCAACTTCTACGTTCCCATTAGGCTCGCTCACGACAAACTTATCCTTGGATAGCGTAAAGACTTTTGCGCCTTCGCCGCTCAAGGACAAAGCTACGTCAGCCGACAAGTTCTTATACGCAACGCCAAGTTTGATTGTCTTTGTTTCACCCTTAGCTACCTGCCCAAAATTCAAGCGATCTTCTCCCGTCTGTATGGA
>JABZGO010000225.1 GCA_015259305.1 Alloprevotella tannerae
ATAAAGTCTCCGCTCAAGCAACTATTCCCGCCTAAACGATAAACGTATGGCTCACGCTCATGCCCGGTAGCTTGCGGCGGTTCCAATGTCTCGGCACCTCTAATTGCAGGCCAATAAGGCATTTCTAAACAATCCGGCATATGGCAAGTAAAACTTACGTTTAGAATTGCAGTCTTTATCCCATCATTTTCCACGATGTCAACGACACTTGCAAAGAGGTCGCCCGTCTGCCAAGCGAAGGCAGAACCCGGTTCCAGGATCAAATGAAGCTGAGGATAGCGCGCCTTAAAGCTTTTTAGTGTATCAATCAGCAGTCTTACGTCATAATCTTTACGCGTAAGCAAATGCCCGCCGCCAAGGTTCAACCATTTTATTTTTGGAAGCCACTTAGCGAAACGCGCTTCGATATATTCAAGTGTATGCGCCAAAGCTGCAGCACTACTCTCGCAATGATTATGGCAATGAAAGCCTTCTACACCTTCAGGTAGTTTGTCCGGTAGTTGCTCTGCCAAAATGCCGAATCGAGAACCCGGCGCACAAGGGTTATAAAGCGTAGTCTCTATTTCGCTATATTGCGGATTGATGCGCAACCCGCAGGAGAGCGATTTCCCATTTTCGACAATGCGAGGATAGAAATGTTCAAATTGTTGTAGTGAATTAAAAGTAATATGACTACTACAACGCATAATCGTATCAAAGTCCTTATCCTCATAAGCCGGAGAATAAGTATGCGCTTTAGAACCAAATTCCTCGAAAGCCAAACGCGCTTCATTAGGAGACGAAGCCGTAGTATGCGCAATATAGTCTCTAAAAATGAAGAATGTCTTCCAAAGGGCAAAAGCTTTGAAAGCCAAGATAAATTCAACGCCGGCTTCTTCTGCCGTGCGGCGAATCAGCGCCAGATTATTGCGCAACAATCTTTCTTCTATTCTATAATAAGGTGTTTCCCGCATATTTCAGTTTCCAAACTGCCGAAGAGACCACCTAAACGCCGCAGGCAATCTCTTCGGTAGTGAATATGGTTGCTTTACATCACGCCTCTTTCGCGGAGTTTCAACTGCCAATTCCACGCAGACGAAAGTGCATCCTCCAAAGAGTGCATAGCTTTCCATCCTAATACATTGTTGGCCTTATCAACATTGCCCCACACTTTAACGATATCGCCTTGGCGACGGCCGGCAATAGCATAATTAAGTTTGACGCCCGTACATTTTTCAAAAGTATGGATCAACTCTAAGACACTAACGCCTTCACCCGTGCCTACGTTATAAATCTCCACTTGCTCAGTATTCTTTCCTGACAGGACACGTTCCATCGCCGCAACGTGAGCCTTAGCTAAATCGACTACATATATATAGTCACGAATACAAGACCCATCAGGCGTATCATAATCATCGCCGAAGACGCTTAAGCATTCTCGAATGCCTATGGCCGTTTGTGTAAGATACGGAATAAGGTTTGCCGGAACGCCATTGGGCATTTCTCCGATGATTCCCGTTGGATGTGCACCGATCGGGTTAAAGTAACGCAGCAAGACAGCGCTTAGTGGTGCGCCGCTCTTACAGAAATCAGTGATAATATCTTCGTCTATTTTTTTCGTATTCCCATAAGGACTCTCTGCTTCTTTGCGCGGAGCAGCCTCCGTAACGGGTAAATTTTCAGGGTCGGGCTGTCCGTAGACCGTGCAAGACGAGGAAAAAATAAAGCCTTTCACTTTATGCTCTGCTGACATCTCAAGCAGGTTTATCGTTGAAAGGGTATTGTTGCGATAATACTTCAAAGGCTTCTCCACACTCTCACCTACAGCCTTGCTGGCTGCGAAATGGATAATGCCATCAATCGGTGCATATTTATGGAAGACGGCATCCAGCGCTGCATAGTCGCAGCAATCTACTTCTTCAAAAAAGGGTCGTTGTCCTGTGATTTGTTCTATGCCATCTACAACGTCAGCTGAGGAATTAGAGAGGTTATCAACAATCACCACTTCGTAACCTGCCGAGAGAAGCTCTACAGTTGTGTGCGAGCCGATAAAGCCTGTACCGCCGCTGACTAAAATTCTTTTTTTCATATTCTATGTTACTTTTCAATGCATATACTTACTGCAAATGTACGATTTGCATGTAAAAAGACAAAGCCATCTTTACTTTTATCTTTAATCGATGGTGCGACCTACGCTCTTTCTTCAAAGCGAGATGCACAAGCCTTCGTTCGCCAAAATCGCATTTGGAAACACCTCCTGCGCCTCTTGCAAGAGTACAGTTTCGTCTTCATAGCGCGCAGAGAAATGTCCCAGCAACAGCTTTCCCACTTCAGCCGCCCGCGCAATCTGCGCCGCTTGGCGTGCAGTGGAATGGCCGACGAGGCGCGCACGTTCTGTCATATCTTCGGCAAAGGTAGCTTCGTGATAAAGCAGGTTTACACCTTTGAGGGGTTCGCAAAGTGATGGAGAGTAAGCCGTATCGCTACAATAGGCATAACTTCGCGGCGCATCACCCGCAAAAACCAAACGATGATTTGGGATTATGTCGCCCTCAGGTGTCGTCCAGTCAGCCCCTTGCTTAATGCTGTTGATGGCATAGTGAGGTATTTTATAGAAGTCTATCATCTCTCGCTTAATGTGAGGCAAAGATGGTTTTTCGCGAAAGAGAAAACCGCAGCAGGGAACGCGATGCAGAAGAGGCAAGGAGGTCACCGTCATGCCGCGATCTTCGTATATCACTTGCGTTTGCTTAGTATCTATTGGATGAAAAGGCACGTCAAAGGCCGACTTTCCGACAAAAAAATCAATTTGATCCTGCAATATCGGCTCAAACTCTGCCGGAGCATAAACGTGCAAGGGGGCGGTTCTGCCTAATAGGGCGAACGTTGAAATCATGCCGACCAGCCTAAACAATGATCGCCATGCAAATGACTAATAAAGACGGCTTGCAGACGAGCAAAAGGCAAGCGCCGGCGACGATATTGAAGTTGCGTTCCTTCGCCGCAATCGATCATAAACAATTTATGGCGAAAGTTTACGATCTGTGCTGCCGGATTATGGCGCATCGTAGGTACAGCGCAGCCGCACCCAAGAATGGAAATTTCAAACTTCTCCATTTGGCTTCTTCATCATAAATGATACTTCCGTTCATTCAATCGGGCATAAGACTTTCGCAAATTGAAGGGCCGAATGCTTGGCAAAGATACGATATTCGCCGCAAAACGATCAACTCTCGGCTATGATTTTATGCGGCAAAGCCGTATGAGGCACACTTACTCCCCCACTCGTTTCTCTCT
>JABZGO010000226.1 GCA_015259305.1 Alloprevotella tannerae
GTGCAAAAAGATTGCGGAATGGGCCCCGGCGAGATGCCGTATCGCCCCACGCCACTTGAATTTACTTATAACGGTAAAAAATATTTCAACGAGCGCCCCATTTCTACGCAGCAGACGGCCGATACATACATTGCCCAAATACGCGGATGGCTTCCTGATGCTGTCGGCGGCATACTCTGGTACGGCAGTGACGATCCTAACATGATTAGCTACACTCCGATTTATTGCCAGAACACGTCCGTGCCCGAATGCTTTGATGCTCCGGGCGCCGATGGCTGTACCTTCTCTTGGAAGTCGGCCTTTTGGGTTTGCAATTGGGTTTCTAACATGACCTATCCTCGCTATAATCAGCTCTTTCCCGTTGTAAAAGAAGTGCGCGACGGGCTCGACAAAGACCTAAGCGCAAAGCAGCCTGAGGTAGAAGCTAAGGCAGTAGCTTTATACAAGTCGAATCCGGCTGAGGCTGTTCGATATTTGACAAGCTATTCCGCAGAGCGCGGCGCAACTATGTTGACTACGTGGAAAGCCCTCGGCGAGCGTCTGATCGTTGAGTTTAATGATATGACCATAAAGCCCGCAAAGGACGGAAAATATCTACGTACGAAAGAAGGGCTTCCTGTTCGTCCCAAGCGTGTAGGTTATCCTGATTCATATCGCAAAGTGATTGTCGACCAGACGGGCGATAAATATCTGCTTCCGGCGCAATGAAAAAAGCCATCGTAGCGTTTGCGCTCCAGGAAGAAGTAGTCCCTGTAAGCATTCCCGGCTTTGAGGTGCACACCATCCTTACGAAGATTACGAAAGTGCAGGCCGCTTTTCGTCTGACGAAGGCTATCTTCGAGTTGCAGCCCGATTTCGTGTTGAATGTGGGCACCGCCGGTACCTTAACCTACAGTGTGGGAGATATTTTCTCTGCCACACACTTCATTGATCGCGACAGTGCAAAGCAAAACTTCACGAGTATCTCGTCCGAAGTTCAGACTACGCCTCTACTGTCATTGCCCTCAATTGTCGAAGGACAAGTCACGACCGACGCATTTATCGTCAATACCGGTGATGATTTTGTTACGGACGCTGATACCGTCAATGGCGCAGCCGTAGATATGGAAGCCTTTGCCGAAGCCTTGGTTTGCCGCGAAATGGGCATTCCCTTTCAGTCCGTCAAATTTATTACGGATAAGATCGGCGCCAACTCGATGAAGCATTGGGAGGACAAGCTGGCCGATGCGCGTATAGCTTTGGCCGACTACTTCAAGACATATTTAGGCTGATAGCCATATATCAATGAGCAAGCCCCGCATCCCGGCTGTTAAAGCTGAGGTGCGGGGCTTGCTGTTGGCTTATTTCTCGTAAAAGAGATAGAATATATGGCGATGCGTTGCTATATTTGAGGCCTCTCCTTTAGTCTTGATATCGTTTGGTGGGAGCAAACCATCGTTTGGTGGGAGCAAACCATCGTTTGGCGGGAGCAAATTATCGTTTGGCAGGAGCAAACAATGAGGAAGTGGAGTAGTGGTGGGCTTAGCCCGACATCTTCTGTCTGGAAGTCTGTTGATTAAAATTACAGTTTGTGCTGCAATTTTTCGCGTTGTTGGCATTGTTGCACGACGTGAGGCCGTTGTTCTTAATAAGATGAAATGGACTTGCCGGCCTTTGGTCGAGCCTTTTTAGCAGAGTAGAGATGGGCTGTTTATAGTTGAGCAGAGCACGGAAGAGCGAGGTGGAGGCTGATATTTTATGGGATTATCAATAAAAAAGTACCGAGGCTCTTGCTTTTTTCATTCGATATACCTAATTTTGCTTCCGAGAGCCTATAATCTCGATAGGCTGTTATTCATTAACAACATGGTGATAACATAACAGGAGAATAACTTTAAAAACATAATCCGCCTATTGGATCTTTAGACTACTACTAAGGGAGAGTATGAAGCTTGAAGGTCTGACAAGCAAACTAAAACCAAATTATTATGAATTACAAGAGTACTACAAAAGCTCTGTTTGCAGCAGTAGCCCTGGCTTGGTCTACTTTTGCAATGACTGCAGATGCGCAAGTATTGCAGCGCAATCCTATGCCGGCTTGGCCAACTGTTTCTAATAGTGCACAAGCGACAACTCTGAAGTCGATGATCGATCCGGCTGCGAACCAAGTTTGGTGGGGTAATTATACGCACGGCAACAAGCGCAGTGGGTTGGGTGTAAAAAAAGCTGAAACTTACGACATCGCTATCCAGGTAACTCCTGATAACCCGATTGTGGTAGGTAAAAAGATTCAAGCTGTTCGCTTCTATCTTCGCGACAAGAGCGGATTGAAGGATGTCAAGATTTGGCTTTCAAAGACTTTGCCCGCAAATGTTGCTAATGCAGAGGTAGTGAAGAGCTTGAACGTAGCTGATCTTGATGGTGGCGATGAGTCACAAGAAAAGATTGGTACAGTAAACGACGTTAAGCTGGATGCACCTTATGAGGTAACGAATGAAGGCGTATACGTAGGTCTTACCTTTACGGTGACTTCTACTTCTACCAATGGCTTACAATATCCGATTGTAACCGGTGAGGGCAAAGGTATTAAGGGGTCTATTTTCCTCCGTACATCTGAGTCGGTGAAAAACTGGGCAGATTTCAAGGATGAAAGCTATGGCTTGATACCTACGCAAGTACTTGTAGAGGGTACGTTTACGGCTAATGCAGCTCAACCGAAGGACTTCGGCACATTGTCGACTGCAGTTGGTAAATCAAAAGAATTTGAACTCTCTATCGTAAATGCCGGTTCTGCAGGTATTACTGATTTCGACTATACAGTAACAACTGATGGTACTGTTGGTGCAGAAAAGCACGTAAAGCTTGCTAAGCCTTACAATGTATTTGGCGGAACTACAAATGTAAGCATCACTTTGGATCCTGAGACAACTACGGGTACTAAAGAAAAGGTGATCACGATTACTAAGGTTAACGGAGCTGCTAATGGGGCTTCTACCAAGACAGCTAAAGGTCAATTGGTTGTTTTGTCTAAAGAGTTCCCGCGCACAGTCTTGGTTGAAGAGTTTACCGGAACCGGTTGTCCCTGGTGTCCGCGCGGTATGGTTGGTATGGCTAAAATGGCTAAGACCTTCGGCGAAAAGTTTGCAGGTGTTGCTCTCCATAACTATAATCAAACAGACCCGATGTCAATCAACTACGACAATAGTTTGACCTTCGAAGGTGCGCCTAATTGCCGCCTTAATCGTGGTCCGGGTATGGATCCCTATTACGGAACAGGTGAAGATATCGC
>JABZGO010000227.1 GCA_015259305.1 Alloprevotella tannerae
GAATAGCCACCACCTCTTGATGCCCCTTTACCGTCGAGGCCGACAGTACGGAAACCAACCGACTGCGCCCCCCTAAATCAAGGAGCATATGGACCACATTGAGCTGAAAGCGCACATTAAAATGCAAATCCGATTTTTCGGCAAAACGATTAAAGAAGTTGCGCGCTTGCAAGCCGTTCGTCGGCAGCGCCAAATCACATTGTGCCAACTCCTTTAACGTGACGCTTTTCTGTCCGGCAAGCGGATGGTCCACGGCCGTAATGGCCGCAAGTTGTGTACGAAAAAGTTCTCTACTTTTAATGGATGGTAGCGCATGCAAGGGCTTGTAAGAAAGTACAAAGTCGACTTGTCGTTTTTGCAAATCCTCCAGCAAATCTTCCATACGCTTATAAAAGATATTCAGGCGAATGGCCGGAAAGCGCCGCATAAAGGTCAGCACCGTCTCCGTCATAATCGGGTGAAACGAATACGTGACTCCCACATTCAGCACGCCGGTCTTAAGATGTTGTAGATCTCGAATATACAGTTTACTCGTTTCTGCATCATCAATAGTACGCCGCGCATTGGGCAGAAATGCTTCACCCGGTTCTGTGAGCACAACCTCGTGACTATTGCGTTCTAAGAGTCTTACGCCCAACTCCTCCTCCAGTTGTTTTATTTGCTGTGATAAGGTACTTTGTGTAATGCAAAGCGACTTGGCAGCCGTCGAAAAATTAAGTTGTTCGGCTACAGCTATAAAGTAGTGAAGTTGGCGTAGTTCCATGCGTTCTGTTATACTGAGCGCCGGAGCAACAGCGTGCCACTTAAGCATCGTTCCGCGGGCCACACTTACAGCCGGCCATCAACGAGTACGCTACCCGCCCCTATGCGTCTGAGTTGAGTTTATAGTTAATCTTCGTCTTCGTAATCCTCATTTTTTGCAAGTTGGTCGGATTTGAAGCAATAAACGGCGTCAAAGATAATAAATAGTACGACGACTGCCGCAATGATCATTCCAATTGTTTGATTAGTCATAATTCTGCTTGTTTTGAGTTAACGCTGCAAAAGTAGCCTTACGCCCAACGCACCACAAGGATTGACAACGGATTGTTTCGATAGTGGCTATCGTAATAATCAATACAAAGTTATATATACCACCTTTAGAAACCCCACTTTCTACGCATTATTTCGCCGAAAAGAGTTAAATAACTGTCGCCAAACTATCATTTTTTTAAATTGCACTTATCATTTTTCATCGTTTATTACTCAATCCTATTTTTCATCAGGAAAACAAAACAAGCTCGTTTGCTCGCATTCGATATATAAGCGAAGGGGCGGTGCAATGTAGTGCCGGCAGAAAATTACATTTAATAAAAGCCGCGTTTTCAACCGATGAAAGCGCGGTTTTTTCGTGCTTTTATCGAAAATAGGCGGTTGATCTTTCACACTAGGCTAAGGTTCGTTCAACCTTTCTCCTATGATCGTAAAAATTGTCTTAGGTGAAAGTTTGAAGAGTCTTATAGGAGAATTAAAATTGTCTTATAGGAGAATTTTTCGGATCATAGGAGAAAGTTTGGAGGAGGTGCGGAGTGCTCAATGACGAGGCAGAAGAACTGCCGAAAGGCATCTGTTTTGTGAACGATAAGAAACTCGTGAAGAAATAATGAGTAGTTATTGATTTACCATCAGTGCAACCAATTAAAAGCCTTCCGCACCCGGTTTATAGGTATGGAAGGCTTCTTGTATGTCATATTTCACAAAAGGCGGCATAATGTTTGTACTTCAAGCATATTTCCACTAATTTTGCAATAGATAGACAGCACTTTAATACATAACATAAAAGGCTGACCTTTTGCAGGCGAGCCGCAGATAAAACATACTACGGAATATGACAGCTAACGAAATACGCGAATCTTTCAAAAGATTCTTTGAAAGCAAAGGGCATTTGATTGTTCCCTCAGCTCCGATGGTGATCAAAGACGATCCCACGCTGATGTTTACCAATGCCGGGATGAATCAGTTTAAAGACATCATCCTCGGCCATCGCGAACCTAAAAGTCGCCGACAGACAGACTCGCAAAAGTGTCTGCGCGTCAGTGGCAAGCACAACGACCTCGAAGAAGTGGGCCGCGATACATATCATCATACGATGTTTGAGATGTTGGGCAACTGGAGTTTTGGCGACTACTTTAAGGAAGGAGCCATCGAGTTTGCTTATGAATACTTGGTCGGCGTCTTGAAAATAGACCCCGCCAACCTTTATGTGACCGTCTTTGAAGGTTCGCCAGATGAGGGCCTTTCGAGAGACGATGAGGCGGCAGCCATCTGGGGCCGTCACTTCCCCGAAGACCATATCATCAATGGCAATAAGCACGACAACTTCTGGGAAATGGGTGAGACGGGTCCTTGCGGACCTTGCTCTGAAATCCATATAGACATACGCTCGGCCGAAGAAAAGGCGGCCGTGGCAGGACGCGAATTGATCAATAAAGATCATCCGCAGGTGATTGAGATTTGGAATCTCGTCTTTATGCAATATAACCGCAAAGCCGATGGCACACTGGATGCTCTGCCGCAGCGCGTAATTGATACGGGTATGGGCTTTGAGCGTCTCTGTATGGTGATGCAGGGAAAGCAGTCGAATTATGACACGGACGTCTTCCGCCCTATTCTGAACAAAATTGCTGAACTCTCCGGCCGCCGCTATGGCGAGTCGACGGAGACGGACATCGCAATGCGCGTCATCGCCGACCACTTGCGCGCCATCTCGTTCAGCATTGCCGATGGGCAGTTGCCCTCCAATGCGAAAGCCGGCTACGTGATTCGTCGCATCTTGCGCCGCGCCGTGCGCTATGCTTATACCTTCTTAGATCAGAAAGAGGCCTTTATGTATCGGCTTGTACCGACGCTCGTTGAGGAGATGGGCGAGGCTTATCCGGAACTCGTTGCGCAGCGCGATTTGATTACGCGCGTGATGAAAGAAGAGGAAGACAGTTTCCTGCGCACACTCGCCACGGGTATCTCGCTGCTTGAAGGCGTGATGAAAGAGACGAAAGACGGTGGCAGCAGTGTTGTAAAAGGCGAAAAAGCTTTTACGCTCTTCGACACCTACGGTTTCCCGCTCGATTTGACCGAACTGATCTGCGCCGAAAACGGTTTAACGGTCGACGAAGAAGGCTTTAACGTAGAAATGCAGCGACAGAAAGAGCGCGCACGCAGTGCCGCAAGCGTAGAAA
>JABZGO010000228.1 GCA_015259305.1 Alloprevotella tannerae
TCGATACTTCCTTCAGCGACGTGCAGCGGCTGAACATATATTGTTTGATCTCAGAAATGTCGGCCTTGATGATGGCCTTTTCCAGTGTAGTGCAGTTGTAGAAAGCAAAGTCGCCAAGTTCCGTAACGCTTTCCGGTACCGTCACTTCGCGCAACTTCAGGCAGTGGCCGAAGGCGAGAAGGCCGATGCTTTTCAATGTTGAGGGAAACTTAACGGTCTCTACGGCGTTGCAAAGGAAAAACGCAGCCGGTGCCACTTCAACCGTTCCCTCGGGCATTTCATAGTTGGCCGTCCGCATATTGGGAAAAGAGAGCAACTTTTTTCCGCTCTTGTCGAAGAGAACGCCGTCGATGTCTTTCAGCATCGGGTTTTCGGGGTCGACCGTAATGCGCTTCAGTCCGGTGCAAGAGAGAAAGACTTGGTCGCCTAAGCGCCCAACGTTGGCCGGAATAGAGACGGATGTGATCTTTCCGCATCCGCCGAACGCGTTGTCGCGAATGCCGCTTACGTAATATTGCTGTCCTTGGTGCTCCACCTTATTGGGGATCACGATGTCGCCTTCGAGCGGATTGTTGTAGAACGATCCGTTGGCCTTCACGAGTTCGTCAAGCTCCGGCGTGACGTCGACCGTGCGCTTTCCGGCATCTGTAATTTTGTAAAAGAGCTTGCCTTCTTTAAAGTCATAGTTCTTTTGCTGCGCACATACCTGCATAATAGACAATAGCAGGAACGCAATGATGGGTAAAGTTCTTCTCATAGTGTGTTTGTTTGTACCGCTTGTGGCGGTGGTTGATTGTGGGTTAAATGAATACATTATTGTAGGGCGCCTATCAGTGGGGTTGCACTGCTGCGTTGCTTGATTATTCGATGAGTTTGACGTCAATGCCTTGGCGCGAGAGTGAGTCGACTACCTTTCTGACTGCTTCGTGGTGAACCGGCGCAATGTCGAGTTTGCGCAAGTCGATTGTTGGCAGTGCATCAGCTGCGTGCAAGTCCTTTTCCGTAACCGGTGCGATGATCATACCAACGGCGGCGGTGCTGTTGGTGATCGGGTCGATCAAGATGAAAGAGCCGGTCGGCTTGTTGCTGTCGTAAGCATCAAAGAAGAGAGGCTTGGACGTCTGAATCGCCACGCGGGCGATCTCGTTGAGGTGCAGGGCCGTCACAGCGCTATGCTCCATCGTGTTGACGTCGATTTTGTAGTCGATATGGTCAATGCGGCAGCGTGTCGTGTTAGTCGTCTGCTTCAGATAATACGACTTCTTGGGGTCGTTCATTGCTTCTTCGTCCATCCATACCAGCATTGTCGAGAACGTGCGGCCTACGAAAGGAAGGTTGTCGGGGTGTACGAGCATCTCGCCGCGACTCACATCGATCTCGTCTGTTAGAACGAGCGTCACACTTTGAGGCGGGAAGGCAGAATCCAGATAGGCTTCCTCCGCACACGCATTATCGGTCGTCGGAACAGAGGGCGCGTAAGGCTTAACAATGCGCTTGATGTGCGAACGCTTGCCCGAAGGGAGCGCACATACTTCATCGCCGACGCGCACTACGCCCGAAACGACTTTTCCGCAGAAGCCGCGGAAGTCTAAGTTGGGGCGTGAGACGTATTGCACAGGAAAGCGAAAATCTTTTAAGTTGTGGTCATTGCCAATATGGACGTTTTCTAAGAATTCGAGCAAACTCGGGCCGTCGTACCACGGCGTGCGGTCGCTTTTTTCTACGACATTGTCGCCCTCTAAGGCGGAGAGCGGAATGCAAGTCACGTCGTCTAAGCCCAAAGGCGTGGTAAAAGCGCGGAAGTCAGCAACAATATCCTTAAAAACCTTTTCGTCATAAGCGACCAAGTCCATCTTGTTGACTGCCAAGACAAGGTGGCGAATGCCCAAAAGGGAGACGAGAAACGTATGGCGCCGCGTCTGCGTGATAACGCCGTTGCGTGAATCTACCAATATGATGGCGAGGTTAGCCGTAGAGCCACCTGTGATCATATTGCGCGTATATTGTTCGTGGCCCGGCGTATCTGCGATGATAAACTTGCGCTTGTTGGTCGAGAAATAGCGATAAGCGACATCGATCGTGATGCCTTCTTCGCGCTCAGCCTTGAGTCCGTCGAGCAGGAGTGCGTAGTCGATGTGCTCACCCGCGTTGCCGACGCGCTTACTGTCGCGCCGGAGCGCGACGAGTTGGTCCTCGTATAATTTCTTGCTATCAAAGAGCAGGCGGCCTATGAGCGTAGATTTTCCATCATCGACGGAGCCGGCGGTCAATAGGCGCAGTTGGTCTTTGCGCTCGTCTTGATCGAGAAAAGCTTCGATAGAACTTTGCGCCTTACTTATGGGGTTGAAAGGATTGCTGTGCATGGTGCTTCTGTTTGTTGGGTTGTTGCGCTTGCGCCTTTGATTTAGAAGTAGCCTTCGCGCTTCTTCTGCTCCATCGACGCCTCTTGGTCGAAGTCGATCACACGCGTCGTGCGCTCACTCTTGTTGGTTGTCATCATTTCTTCTACGATCTTTTCTATCGTATCAGCTTCGCTCTCTATGGCTCCCGTCAGCGGCCAGCAGCCTAAAGTGCGGAAGCGCACCTTGCGCATTTCTATTTTATCTCGATACTTCTCCGGAAGTCGCTCGTCGTCCGGCATAATCCATTGCCCGTCTATGTTGACGACCGGGCGCTCTTTGGCGTAATACAAAGGTACGATAGGGATCTGCTCTAAGCGTATGTATTGCCATACATCTAATTCCGTCCAATTGCTCAAAGGAAAGACGCGTATGCTTTCGCCTTTGTGGATGCGCGTATTATAGATGTCCCAGAGTTCGGGCCGTTGATTCTTCGGGTCCCACTGTTGAAACTCGTCGCGAAAAGAGAAGATGCGCTCTTTGGCGCGCGATTTCTCCTCGTCGCGGCGGGCGCCGCCGAAGGCTGCGTCAAACTCGTATTCTTTCAAACCCTCCAGCAGGGCTTGGGTCTTCATTAAATCCGTATGAACTTTAGATCCGTGCGTAAAAGGCCCTACGCCGGCTTGAAAGGCTTCGTCGTTGCTTTTGACAATTAGTTGCCAGCCGTGCTCGCGAGCATAGTTGTCGCGGAAACTAATCATCTCCTTAAACTTCCACTTCGAGTCAATGTGCATCAGCGGGAAGGGCGGGCGGCCCGGATAAAAGGCCTTCTCTGCCAAGCGTGCCATAACGCCCGAGTCTTTCCCGATGCTGTAA
>JABZGO010000229.1 GCA_015259305.1 Alloprevotella tannerae
CGAAGTTGTCGTATAAGTGAGCGCGTATTCAGAGTTTCCATCCGGCGTATACTGCGATTGATAGTAGCCATAAGGCATCTGTGCCGGATAGCTCACTTTCGTATTTTCGAAGTCATTGTTGCAAGAGGTCAAGCCAAGGCCGGTAACCACTAATGCAGCTAATGATAAAATAAACTTTTTCATTGTGTCTCTGTTTTTTTCCTTTCGTATTGTAATTGTAAGTAGAAGGCCGCCACCAACTGCAAGTTTGCAGCGGCCTTCTGCTCGCTCTTATCGAGGAATGAACTTATTTCTGCTTACGTCGTCTTAATCGAACAACTCAACATTCGGGTTCATCGTCTTCTCCTGTGTCGGAATCTCAAACGTCCAATTGTTATGGAACGTTGGATCTACGGTCAATCCGATATTAGTAGCAGCTTCACCGCCATAAACGACATTTGCAGCACCCGTTTGCGTCGCAGCGTCACGTGTGAAGCCAAGGCCCCAACGCTTGAGTACGAGGAAGTACATGCCTTCGCCAATAAACTCTCGTTTCCATTCCAATCGAATTTCCTTTGCCAAGCTCTCACCCGTCTCTGACGTAGCGAGCAAGCCGCGCTTCGTGCGCAAAGCGTTGAGATATTGCTGTGCCTTTGCTACATTATTGAGGCGATAAGCAGCCTCAGCTGCAATCAGGTACGTCTCTGCAATGCGGAAGGGCTTAGGAAGAGTGTATTGAGCATATTTGCTATCACCCTTCTTCGCCAAGTTGGGGTTGTTCAAGAATTTGTTGAAAAGAGCTACATGAGACGCCTTTTGATCTTGACACTTCACATCCTTCGGATCTAAGTAGATCTTCGTACGCCAGTCGTTAGTAGAATACATTTCAACAGTTGCCTTTGAAGGAATCCAGTCGGGGCTAAATGCGCCTGCCGCTGTGCTGTAAGCGTGGAAGTTGTTACTATTCACGTTTGTAACGTATTCATAGCGCTCATCGGGCGTTCCGGCCGGCACATAGATAAACTCAGAACCTTGGTCATTGGTCCACATATCTTTCAATGCGTTAGCGCTATTAGCCAAGGCGAAGTGACCACTATTGATCAAAGCCTCTGCCTCTGCCAAAGCGTTCGTATAGTCGCCCATATTGAGTAACACACGAGCGCGAAGCGCTTTCGTCATTGTTTTATTGATCAGCACACCTACAGCCGCATCTTCGTCCGGACCATCCGCTTGAAGCAGATCGTCAGCCATTTTGAGGTCGTTGAGGATGAACTCATACGTAGCCTTCAAGTTAGCACTTCTGGGCTTTACGCTCACGTCTACCTTCGTCAAGAGCGGAAGTCCGCGCGTCGTAGCTGCCGTACCTGCATCATAAGCGCGGCAATAGTAACTAACAATGTTAGAATATGCCATGGCGCGGATAAAGTATGCTTCACCTTTATATTGTCTTAACAAGATAGAGTCAGTAGCACGATCCGTGCTCTTGCTATAATCAATCTTATCAACGTTCGTCAAGTAGTAATTGCAATCAGAGATCGCACTATAGCCATTTGCCCAAGGACCACCCACGTCATTCGCACTATAAGTCCAAGTGTAGAGCAAACCACCACGGTTACCATAGCTGATGGTTGGCTGGAAGTAGTCCATCATAATGTCGCCCCACAAATAACCGGTTCCTGTAAGGTTTCCACGCAATGTAGCGTAGAGGCCTTTATGGAAGTTGGTCGCATCACTCGGCTTCTCCCAAGATTTTTCACCCGGAATAGAAGTGGTGGGGTATTGGTCTAATTCGCACGCAGTGAATGTCGGCACGATAAGTGCGGCGATCATCAGCGATTTGAAAAAAGTCTTTTTCATAATTCTATTTGTCTATACGATTAGAATGTTACTTCAATGCCTAAGAAGAATTCGCGCGTATTCGGGAATGTAGCCTTAGAGATGTTGCCACCGTACTCAGGATCTGCGCCCTTCCACTTCGTGAAGGTCAAGAGGTTACGAGCCGTTGCAGAGAGGCGAACATTGCGAATCACCTTAGTAGCCTCCATCCAAGACTTCGGAAGGTCATAAGAGAGCGACAAGTTCTTGAGGCGGAGGAAAGAAGAGTTGTGTAATTGAGAAGTATCGAAACGGTTTGCTACGCCAAAACGCGGAACGTCCGTGATGTCACCCGGCTTCTTCCAAGCATTAACGAGCGCGCGGTCATGGTTGTTTTGCGTAAACTTGTGGTTGAATGTAAAGAACTCCATGTTGTCTACCATCCATTTACCCAACGTGAATGCGAAGTCAGCATTCAAGGTCAAACCTTTCCAAGAAGCATTTACACCGAAACCACCATTGATCGGAGCGAAGAGACGCTTGCCTGTATCCTGGAAAAGATCTTCAGAGTAAGTTTCTGTCGTGCCACCCTTAGGATTAGCCCAAACGATGTTACCATTATCCGGGTTAACACCTACACGTACCGGCAAGAGGAAAGTGATACTCTGACCTACTGTATAAACAAGACTTCTACTTGGAAGCGGCCACTTATCAATGCCGTAGAAGAGCTTCGTGATCTTGTCTGCATTGTACGTAAAGTTACCATATACGTTAACATTCAAGTCATTCCAATTGCGCACAGCGTCAACGTCAAATTGAACCTCGATACCATTGTTAACCATAGAACCAATATTCAACATTTGGCTGCTGAAACCGGTCGTGTAAGGCAACGGTGTATCCATCAACATGTCTTTCGTGCGACGGTTGTAGTAGTTCACTTCAAGATTCAAGCGATCGAAGAGGCGCGTAGAGATACCTACCGTCGTTTGAATTTGCGTTTCCCAACCGAAGTTCCTATTCTCCGGCGTAGCAAGGCTCCAACCATTAGAACCATTGTACAACACTTGAGCCGTCTTCGCTAATGCATCATAATAGCCGACACCTTGAGAGTTACCCGTAGAACCCATGCTGGCCTTAAACTTGAGGTCAGTGAGCCATTCGATGTCTTTCAAGAAGTCTTCGCGCTTCATATTCCACATAAAACCACCGGAAGCAAACATTGCAGAGCGGTTGTCCGCACCGAAGCGAGAGCTGCGGTCGTTACGTACTGTTACGTCGAAGAAGTACTTGTTCATTAATGCGTAGTCAACGCGGCCGAAGAATGAAAGGTATTCAACCGTGGCGAGACCTTCCAAGTTGGGCAATTCAGCCTTCGTACCATGACCAAGCTCGACCAAGCGGTCGTCAGATTGGCCCACCG
>JABZGO010000022.1 GCA_015259305.1 Alloprevotella tannerae
TGCCAATATTCGCCAAGTCGATCGACTCGCACGCTTCGGGAAGCAGGCGGTCACTAAAGAGAATCAAGTAGAGCAGTCCGAAGAAAGCGATAAAGATGCCCACCTTTCCGATCTCAAACATCGAAAAGCCCGGATAGCCTGCCTCTGTCACCAGCCCATCTACCACCAAGTTGGTCGACGTTCCGATCAGCGTGCACATACCTCCCAGAATCGTGGCGTAAGAGAGCGGAATTAAAAATTTCGTAGCCGACAAATGCTTTTGTTCTGCCCAGTGTTTCAGCATCGGCGCGAAGATTACGACGACCGGCGTATTATTCAGAAAGGCAGAAATAAAGGCTACGAAAGGCAAGGATAAGAGTTGGGTGCGCTTAACCGAAGTATGGTGTTTGGGCAATATATGCCCCACAAACTTCTCCAAGAGCCCTGAGCGCCTTACCCCTTCACTGACCAGGAAGAGCAAGCCCACCGTCATCAAGCCCTTGTTAGCGAAACCCTCCAAGAGTTCTTTCGTGGAGAGTAGTCCGCCACAGTAGAAGACGACAGCCCCTGAAGCCATCACCAATCCCGGCCGGAGACGGTCTCGTATCAGCGCGGCGATGATGCCGACCAATACTATGATGGTAAGTGCTATCGGATGAGCCATTTCAGCTCTTGCAAGTACTGATAAAGTCGGGGTTGTGTAAGTCTTCCTTGTTGTAGACGAGCGGTTGGTGGCGTTCCGTATCGACCACCTCCCCGCCGGCGGCTCTTACGATCGCATCGCCGGCAGCCGTGTCCCATTCCATCGTTGGCGCAAAGCGCGGATAGACGTCAGCCGAGCCTTCAGCTACGCGGCAGAGTTTCATCGAGCTGCCCGCCGATATTAAAGACAAGTCCGGATGGTCCTTGCGCAATTGTTCGATATACGCCTCCGTCTCGCCGGAGAGGTGAGAGCGTGAGGCCACAACCACAAAGCCCTCGTGTTGCTTTTCGATGGGCAAGCGCTGCGCGGCGCGAATCAGTTCTTCTTCTGATTTAGCCACGGTCACATCGCCCACTTTGAATGCGCCCATACCTTTTATGCCAAAGTAGAGCGTATGCGTGACCGGCAGGTAGATGACGCCCGCCATCGGATTCCCATCTTGCACCCAAGCAATGTTAACCGTAAATTCGTCGTTACGTTTTAAGAATTCCGATGTCCCGTCCAGCGGATCAACGACCCACAGGCCCGGCCAATTCTTACGCTCTTCATAGTCGGGAAGAGGCCCTTCTTCGCTCAGAATGGGGTGGCCCGTAGCGCGCAGATGCCGCATGATAATATCATTGGCGCGTCGGTCGGCAACCGTGAGTGGGGTGTGGTCTGCTTTCTCTTCTATTTCCCAGCCTTCGGTGGGTTGTGCATAAATCTCCAATATGGCTTTGCCCGCCTCGAGCGCGGCCGGAAGTGTCACGCGTAGGAAACCGGTCGGATTGTACATAATAAATAGTTTTTTAGTACCGCAAAATTAAGCCAAACTTCAAAGAATACAAAGCCGCCAACGCGGTTTTTATCGCCCCTCATTCCTTTGCGTTCACTCTTTCGGCCGTCTGCTACCATCCTATCGCTGAAAAGTATGAATAAAGGTTAAAGGATGCGGCCGCGTTACTTATGTTACGCTCAGCCCCTTTTCCATCCTGTACCTTTGCACATGAATAAAGAATAGGAGGTAAGACAATGACACAAGACATTTCCAAGTACGCTTCACGAACAGTAGGCGAAATCGTAGCCGACAACTTTGCTGCGGCTGACGTGTTCCATCATTTTGGCGTTGACTTCTGCTGCCACGGCGCCGACAACTATCTGGAGGCAGTGGGCAAGGCCAATGCTGATCCCGAGCGTGTGGCAGCTGCACTCGACGACTTGCAGGCGAAGCCGGGAACCTCGCCTGATTTTAAGCAATGGCCGACGGATTTGTTGATTGACTACGTCCTGAAGATCCATCATCGCGGCATTCGTCGCGACGGTCCTGAAATGCTCGCACTGATGCACAAGGTAGAGCAGGTGCATGGTGAAAATCATCCCGAATTGCACGAAGTTGCCCGCCTGCTCGAAGGCTCTTTGGAGGCGCTTGAGGAGCATTTGCAGAAAGAAGAGCAGGTTTTGTTTCCCTATATGTATGAGATGTATGATGCCATCGCGCGCGGCGAGCACCCGATGCCTTTCCATTGCGGCTCGATAGCTATGCCTATCAACGTGATGGAGGCGGAACACGACGGCGAGGGTGAGCGTTATCGCCACATCGCGGCGCTGACGAACAACTATACCGCGCCGGCTGATGCGTGTGCCTCTTATCGGCTTTTGCTCGACAAGATTAAGACTTTCGAGGCCAATCTGCACGAACATATCCATTTGGAAAATAACATTATCTTCCCGGATGCGCTGGCCGTAGAGGCGGCATCTGTGGCCTAAATATGCGGGCCTGAGCTCTTTTCTCCGGAAAGGGGCAGAGGCGAGCGGCGGAGCGCAGCAGTGTGCTCCGCCGTTTTTTTGTAGGGCGACGAAAGGTGAAGATGAAACCTTGAAAGGCACACCCCTCGCGTTGACTTTTCTATGGCGCGACGTGTGCAACAAACGGCACCCGGCGCAACGGCTACGTTTTTGATCACGACGAAAAAGGTTTGCGCTCACGAGAAAAAAGGTTTCATCTCGTGATAATAAAGGCTTCACCTCACGAGCGCAAACTAAATAGGCGGGATGTGCGCGCTTTTCGCCCGCTTTTCATCTCTCAAAAATCAAGCGCCAAGTCGCGCAATGCCGGCCGCGGTCGCGGCTCTTCTGCTTTTGCGCCCGCAGTTTCGCAATTTATCTGTATTTTTGCCCATTATTAGCGTATGGTTACTGATCCTTTATACTTCCCATCCACGTTGCGCGGGAGCGTAGACCTGCCCGGCTCAAAGAGTTTGAGCAACCGGGCGCTCATCATCGCGGCCTTGGCGGGTGGAGATTATACGCTGCAGGGCCTTTCGCAAGCTGAAGATACGCGCCTGTTGGCGCAAGCGCTACATACTGCGGCCGCGCAGGTCGACATACGCGGCGCAGGCACGGCTATGCGCTTCCTGACAGCTTATTATGCCGCCGGCGGCGGGGCGCACGAGCTCACGGGGAGCGAAAGAATGAAGCAACGGCCCATAGGTCCGCTCGTAGAGGCACTCCGTAGCCTCGGTGCTGACATAGATTACACGGAAAAGGAAGGCTTTCCGCCCTTGCGAATTCGCGGGCGGCAGCTTCGCGGCGGCTGTTTGCACTTATCGGGTGGTGTAAGTTCGCAGTACGTTTCGGCACTCTTACTCATTGCCCCTTATTTATCAAGTTCGCTGCGCCTTCGCTTGGAGGGAACCATCGTATCGCGCCCCTACATCAATATGACTTTGGCCTTGATGCGCCATTTTGGCGCGAAAGCCGGATGGGAAGCGGAAGATACGCTCGTCGTAGCGCCTGCACCTTATCAATCGACGGCCCGGTATCGGGTGGAAACCGATTGGAGCAGTGCGGCTTGCTGGTACGAAGCTGTCGCTTTAGCGACCGACCCCGCCGCTCGCCTGCTCTTGCGCGGTCTGCGCGAGGAGACGTGGCAGGGGGATGCGTGCGTGAAAGATTATTTCTTACCCTTGGGCGTCAAAACGACCTTTTGCGCCGAGGGGGCTGTGTTGGAAAAAACGGAGATGCAGTCGGGCGCAATCGTATTTGACCTGAGCGGGCAGCCCGACTTGGCGCAGTCGATCGTGGTGACGTGTGCCGCCTTGCAACGCCCATTCCGCTTCACCGGCTTGCAGACCTTACGCATCAAAGAGACCGACCGCTTAGCCGCTTTGGCACGGGAATTGGATAAATTGGGTGTAAGCGTGGCGGTAGATAATGATGAATCGATCCGCTCCGTGACTTACGCTTCAGCGCCTGCACGCTTGCAGCCCGTGGCTACGTATGAGGACCACCGCATGGCCTTGGCCTTTGCCCCTTGCGCCTTGCGCTTTCCCGGCCTTCAGATTGCCGAGCCGGCAGTTGTGAACAAGTCTTACCCGGGCTTTTGGGAAGCCCTCCAATCTTTGTTGAAATGACCGTACTTCTATATGCTTTGCTGGCGCTCTTCGGTTTTGCGGCTTTGTTTGGCTTATATGATTATTACAAGCAAAGGCGCGGGCGGAGCGAAAATGCGCCTTCGGAACCGAAAACGCAGCAGCCGCAGCGGGCGGCTTGCGGCTTGACGGATGTATGCACGATGAACTGTGCGCTCGCTGCGCCTCAGGAACCGGCAGAGTATTATGACGATGAGGAATTAGACGTTTTCAAAGGTATTCGTTCGGATCAATATACGGCTGAACAGACAGCTGCTTTTGCAGAAGTGCTGGATACGATGCTGAAAACGGACGTGCACGGCTGGCTACGCTCGCTTCACAAACGCGGCATCCAATTGCCGGCAGCCTTAAAACCAAAGGCGCTGGCTATTGTTCGCGAAGTAGGGCCCGCGCACGCTCGATGATCGTATCGTAACTGCGGGCGTAGTCGGCAGAACTTATGTCGACCTTGACGTCCGGACGGATACCGCCTTCGGTCGATAGGCCTTCGGCATCATACATTGGGCAGGCGGAGAAGCGCAAATGCCACCCGTTGGGCAATTCTGCATTGAAAGGCAGTCCGGCGCCGCCCCCCGTCTGATCGCCTACAACCGTTACATTCGGCAAACCTTTAAGAAAGGCTACAAAACTATTGGCGGCGCTGAACGTGCGTCGGTTGGTGAGGATGCAAACTTTCTTCTGCCAGCGCAGACCTGCGAAGGGCCGGATGGTGATGGGGCGCATAGCGGAGAAATCTTTGTGTCCTTTGCCCGTTTTGTGCTGTATAAAAGCGCGCACCATAGGCTCGTTGAAAAAAAGTGAAGCCAATTGCTCCGCCGAGGTCAGCATTCCGCCGCCGTTGCTGCGCACGTCTATGATCAATCCGCTACAAGGGCCGAGCGTTTTCAGCATTTCTGATAGATTTCCACTGCCAAAGGCGTAGTCGAACGTGCTGCAACGGACGTAACCTACGTTGTCGTCGAGCACGCGAAAGGCCAAAGCACTACTAAGGTAATACTCATCAGTGCGCCCCAAATACTTGTGGAGTAGCGAATCGCTGTAGTTCATCGGAAAGTTATCGTACCAAGCGCCGTATCGATTCACGTTGTGCGCCGCCGAGAGATTGATGTGCCCATCGCGGAGTTCGTTGACCATTTTTCCCAACACTTCAAATAATTGGCGCGACGTCATTCGCTCATTGATCATCGGCGTGTAGCGGGCGTAGACCTCGTTCCAATCCAAACCAAAGCTTTTTTGCTTCTCTTCAAAGAAGCAATAATGTTCATCCAACGTCTTCCAGCAGGACTCAAAGTTGCCGCGGCGCGTATCGGAAACCACTTCCTCCGTAACGCAGCCCGCCGGCGTGAAAACAAGTAAAAGCCACAGTGCACCAAAGGCCAGTGGGCGCACACGGCGACGGAGTAGGGCGCAAGGGGGAAAGAAATGGCGCAAACAAAGAGGAGCTTTCATCTGACTAGGTTTATATGGCGCGTATATCCGATTAAAAAACGGTGATTCCAAGCGTGATATTTCAAACCATTGATGCGGTGCTGGCGGATCTCAGCCTCGTAACCGATGGATAAGCGCGCCTTGCGAAAAGGTAAGGATAGGGTGGTGGTCCATCGAAGTTCCGGCGCGTTGCCCGGGAACGTGACGCGCACGTTCTTGTCGTAGTGGCCGAGCGAAAAGATCTCATAATACGATTGCCCATAGTTGGGAGAAAACATCAAACCCACCAGCGGAAAATCTGCTTCCGTGCGGATGTGTATCGGTTTGTTGCCGACGCGGAGCGTGTATTCGGCGAGTCCCGTTGCGGCGAAAGCCACTGCAGCTCGTCCCTGCGCAGGATTATTTCCGTTGCGCGTGTTGTAAGTAAAGCCCGTCCGGCCTTCCAATGCGCCGCCCGCGGCAAAGCGCCAACCCGTATAGAGCGAAAAATTGTAGAGAAGGGCGCCGCTTCCGCTAAGTTGCATATCCCATTCCTTGCCGTTGTCGGTGGGTGAAGCGAGATAGGCTGCGTGAAGCGAATATCGGGCGCACACCGTCCAGCGTTGGGCGCCGAAATGCGTAAAGCGCTCGGTACGAAAACTTGTGCCCATCGTCGTACCTTTATACGCCAAGGGCGAAAGATAAGTGTCGAGCAAGTTTTCACCTCCTATGCTAAACAGCCACTGATGTTCCGTCGTGCGCGGCGCAGAGAGGCAAATAAAGTTGCCGGAGAGTGCTTCCGCAATAGCGGAGTCGTACGGCGTTTGCGCCGAATCTGCTTGCACAGGATTTTGGGCTGAAGCGCCAAACGCCAAACTTGAAAGCCAGCCGATGATGATTGAAGCAGCCTTAATGCGCTGCGATTTTATCCACATTTGATTTGTTTTTGCGCCGACGAGGTCCGGCGGCGGCCGTCCTTAGACGCATGTATATATGTCTGTAACTTAAAATGCCGGGCTTAATCCTCGCTCTCCTCTTCCTCGGCTTCGTTCTCGTCTTCTTGCGCCTCAGGCGTCTTCTTCCAGCCTTTGTAAACGAGGAAACAAACGATGAGAACGGCAGCCGTTAGTAGTACGTAGCCAATTTCGTGACTGTATTTCGTGGCCAAAGTAACGACATCCTCCGGCGTTTTGAGGTCCGTGAAGCGATAGATGGCCCATCCGATGATGGCCAAGATCGTATTCCAAGCCCCCGCGCCCAAAGTAGTATAAAGCAGGAAGGGACGCAGTTTCATTCCGGCTAATCCGGCCGGAATGCTGATCAATTGGCGCACGGCCGGCACCAAGCGCCCGAAGAAGGTCGACGCTTTTCCGTGGCGGCGGAAGTAATCTTCAGCCTTCTTCACGCCGGCTTCGTCAATCAAGAGTATGTGGCCGAAGCGCGAGCGTGCAAATCGATAGACCAAAGGTCGCCCCAGCCATCGCGCCAGATAGTAATTGACCAACGCGCCTATGTCTGCGCCGATCGTAGCACTGATAACGACGCCCACGATATTCATATCCGGATCCGTCATCGCCTTCCACGCAGCCGGCGGAACCACAACTTCCGACGGGAAAGGAATAAACGAGCTTTCGATGGCCATAAACAGCGCCACGACCCAATAATTAAGGTGCGCCAGCACCCAAGCAATGATTACTGAAGAGTCCATTTCTATAACTTTTCGTAGTTCCAATGTTCAACAATGTCGCCCCAGTGGCGATTAACGAGCGCTACCGTCTCCGGCTTATACGCATATTTATTCTTTTTGTAGCCCTTTTTGGCGTCAGTGTATTGCTTGATCGCCGTCTGCGCTTCCTCCCAGCCCGGAATGTTTAGTTTTTTATAGAGCATCTCCGTCTGTGCATAGGCATCGCTTTCAAAATCTTCAAAGCGGAGTTCCACTAAATTTCCCTCAGGTATGCATGCTTTTTCCGACTGGTACTTTTTGTGCAACTTCTCGTAGACGTAGAGAATATTGTTGACCAATTCCTCTTCCGCAATGTCTTGCAACTGAAGCGGGCGTATCGTGTTGGTAAAGAAAGAGCGTGTCGATTCAAAAACCGTGTAAGGATTGCGCATCAGATAGATGAACTTTGCGTCGGGAAACATACGTACCAGTTCGCGAACGCGGCCCGTGTGCGGCGGATTCTTTGAAAGAAACTGCGTGCCGCCCGTATTCCAAAGACTGATCTTTATGATTTTTACAAACGTCTCCTCAAACGTGCGCAGCTCCTCCTCGCTAATATTCTCGAAGCACAAGAAGCGGTCGGCATATTCGCGCATTCGCTGCGGCAGAAACCAGAAGTTGTAATACGTATACGGCATCATGTTCGTCATCGTAAACTCCTCCTCTTGCGGCAAGTCGACCGCCAGCTCCATATTGTCCGTTGGGCGATGCGAAGGCATTAGCCACGACATCGTTTGCTTGAAAAACGACTGCCCAAACATCATTAAATGCGGAAAGACCGTCTGATACGTCGTATTGTAGCCAAAATGTTTGTCGCACGAAAGTACGTTATGCACAAACGTAGTTCCACTTCTCCAATGGCCAAGGATGAAAACCGGCGCGTGTTCCAACGGCTTTGCGGCCAACTTCTTTTGGAAGCGCTTCTCCTGCATTGGCGCCAGTAGAGAGAGGAGTCGGCAGACGGCTTTCGTCAACCGATATTTCGTGCGATAGTGCTTACCTATGTCTTGCCCGTTGGTGATTGCTTGAAAGGTTTTCCAATCTGCTCCAACAAGATTGTTGACCGGCAGTTTACTAAATTCGATAAGTCCCATATCAATGTTGTATATGCGATGCGTACATTAACGTTGCGAAAGTACAATATTCTTTTCGTTTTTTCCGTGTTTCGTATGCCATAATACGATGTCCGGCTTGGCTTTCTGCCCCTTTTGCGCGGCGCCGTCTTGGCCTGACTTCGGCAGGCGGCGGACGGTTTTTTCTGTCGTCCGCATAATACATTCCATTGTTTGGTCGGAGCAAACCATCGTTTGGTGGGAGCATACTATGGTTTGGCGGCAGCAAACTATCGTTTGGTGGGAGCAAACGATCGGCGTTTCTGTAAGATGAGATAAAAAGAGGCGATATTGTTTGCTTGTTTTAGAGGAGAAGGCGTTGAAAAAGTGGTATTTAGCGGTGAGCTGTAGCCTTTGTCGGAAGACGTGCAAAGACTTCGTGAAACTGCGCTAAGCACTGCGCGCACCAGTCTGCGCCGCCACCCATCTCTTTCGCGACTTACGCATTTTCCGTCCAACTAAATACGACTATGGCCGCACCGTTTGGCGCGCTTTTCGCGCACGCAGCATCAAACGGAGCGGCCGTAGCCTAAAAAAATAAATGAGTGGCCGACGATTTGTCGGTCGATAAAACACGCGACTTTACCCTTCGCGCTGCATTTCGGCTTCTACGCGATTCGTAAGGTCTACAAATTGCTCGACAGAAAGTTGTTCGGGACGCATCGTCAGCGGGAGGAGAAAATCCGTGTGATCCAAAGCCTTGTTTTGCTCGTTGTTCAATTGCGCAAACAAGGGCTTCAAACTCCCGCGCAGCATCTTGCGGCGCTGATTAAAGCTCGTCTTGACCACTCGGCGCAGAAGTTGCTCGTTGCATCCGCAGTCGGTCACGTCGTTTCGCGTCATGCGCACCACCGCACTGCGCACTTTGGGCGGCGGATTAAAGACATGCGGCTCGACCGTAAAGAGATATTCGACGCTGTACCAACGCTGCAGGAGTACGCTCAAGATGCCGTAAGCTTTCGTCCCCGGCGGGGCAGCGATACGCTCGGCCGCCTCCTTTTGAATCATACCCGTGCAGCAAGGAATGTAGTCTTTGAAGTCGAGCATCTTAAAGAAAATCTGCGAAGAAATGTCGTAAGGGTAGTTGCCCGTCAATACAAAAGGCCGGCCATCAAAGACCTTGCTTAAATCCATCCGTAGAAAGTCCTCGCCTAATATGTTGTCGGCGAGCGCCGGCCAACGATTTAGCAAGTAGGCCACACTCTCGCGATCTATTTCCACGACCTTCGTCTCCCGCCCCTTGGGTAAGAGAAACTGAGTCAGCATCCCCATACCCGGTCCTACCTCCAAGACGGGCAAATCCGGGCAGGCGTCGATCGTATCGGCAATGGCTTGCGCCGTAGGTAAGTCGGTCAGAAAATGTTGTCCAAGATTTTTTTTCGGTTTTACTGCGCGCATCTTGTAGTTTTTTGTTTATCTTCGCAATTGCAAAGATAGCGTAACGCGGGCAGTGGGCCAAACTTTGTCGAAACCTTTCTGCCGACGCTTTTTGCTCCGCCTTCGTGTCTTTAATTAAGAATATAAAAAACAGCAGAAGCTTCCGTTGAAATTATTGCAAAACATATTGAAGATCGTTTTGCCCTTCTTGTTTGCGCTGGGCATCCTTTGGTGGATGTATCGTGGGACAGATTGGCAGGCCTTTCTGTCTTCCGTTTTGCATGATATGAAGTGGGGCTGGATGCTCTTCTCCTTCGTGTTCGGCATCTTGGCACAGCTCGTCCGCGCTTGGCGCTGGCGTATGCTTTTAGCC
Source organism: Alloprevotella tannerae (assembly GCA_015259305.1). Lineage (GTDB taxonomy): Bacteria > Bacteroidota > Bacteroidia > Bacteroidales > Bacteroidaceae > Alloprevotella > Alloprevotella tannerae_B. Next base: position 10,088 of record JABZGO010000022.1, read on the forward strand.
CCCATCGGCGAACGGGCACGACGCCGCAGTTGTGAAGATGCCGTCTTTGTCAGTTATGCCGCGAGCCTCGTCGTTCCCCGTTCGGGCGAAGTGTTGCGCTGCGGCCTGCTGAAACGCGCAGACGGCGTCTCCTTCTCTAAAGCTTTGGGCACCGTCTTTACCGAGCGCGTGGTCGATTCTCTCCTGATTGTCCTTTTGACCGTCGTGGCCTTCTTTTGGCAAGTGCCGGCCTTTAAGAGATTTCTCGATGAGACAGGTATGGACCTGCGAAGCTTTCTCGGGCGCTTCACGGAGACGGGCTATCTCGTCACGATCGCGTGCATCGTAGCCGCCGTTGCGTTGGTGCTGACGCTCGTGGCCCGCTATATGAAAAAAGGCAAGAAAGTGCTCAAGAATCTGTGGGCCGGCGTGAGTTCGCTGCGCAAGCTAAGCAACCTGCCGCTGTTCCTCTTTTGGAGTTTAATGATCTGGGCCTGCTATTTTCTCCACTTTTATTTGGCCTTTTTCTGCTTCGACTTTACCGCAAACATACCGCCGGCAGCCGCCTTCCTGATCTTTTGCATCAGTACGTTTGCCGTGCTCGTCCCGACGCCTAACGGCGCCGGTCCTTGGCACTTTGCCGTTAAAACAAGTTTGGTCCTTTACGGCGTGGCTGCGGGCGATGCGATTCTCTTTGCGCTCGCAGTGCATACGATTCAAACCGGACTGGTCGTCGTCTTAGGACTTTGGGGCTGGCTCTCCACGACTTACTTACAAAAGAAACGAATACAATCAAATAAACCCTCTAACGCTTAAACACAATAAATTATGAGTGAAATTAAAAACCTGGCGCCAAAAGCAATTTGGCATAACTTCTATCTGCTGACGCAAGTGCCGCGTCCTTCAGGCCACTTGGAAAAAATCCAAAAGTTCCTTCTCGATTGGGCAAAAGAACGCAATATTGAGGCTTTCCAAGACAAGGCCGGCAATATCATTATGCGCAAGCCCGCTACTCCGGGTATGGAGGATCGCAAGGTCGTTACGATGCAGGGCCATATGGATATGGTGCCGCAGAAGGCTAAAGATTCTAAACACGATTTCTTGAACGATCCGATCGAAACTTGGATTGACGGCGAATGGGTCAAGACAAAAGGAACGACACTCGGCGCAGACGATGGTATGGCTGTAGCGGCAATTATGGCCGTTATGGAGGACGATACGATTCCGCACGGCCCTATCGAAGGCTTCATTACTGCTGACGAAGAAACGACAATGTATGGCGTAGACCATATGGATACGGATACGCTCAAGGGCGAGATCCTTCTCAATCTTGACGATGAGACGGAAGGCGAAATGATTATCGGTTCGGCCGGTGGCGTAAACCAAACGGCAAAAATGGAATATCAGGAAGTCGACGTAGATCCTGAAGACGCTGCCGTGCGCGTGAATATTCACGGCTTGCTTGGTGGCCACTCAGGTTTGGAGATTAACCTGGGTCGCGCGAATGCTAATAAGTTGATGGCACGCCTTGTGCAAGATGCGATTGCTAATTATGCAGCGCGTTTGGCTACTTGGTATGGCGGCAATATGCGCAACGCTATCCCGAATGAGGCAGAGGTCGTATTGACTTTGCCGAAGGAGAACGTGGAGGCCTTCAAGGAGGAATGCGTTGCTGAATGGCGCGATACGTTTAAAGCTGAATACGGCTTCGTTGAAGAGAAGCTCAACGTAGAAGTCTTTGATCACGAGTTGCCGAGCAAACTTGTGCCCGAGGAAATACAAGACAATCTCGTAGACGCTATTTATGGTTGCCACAACGGTGTGTTCCGTTTCATTCCGGAGACGCCGCATATCGTGGAAACTTCTTCTAACTTGGCTATCATTGAGATTGGTGGTGGTAAAGTATTCTTCAAGATTTTGATTCGTTCAAGCCGCGACTCTATGAAAGAGTGCTTGGCAGAAACCTTGGGAAGCATCTTCTCAATGGCCGGCTTAAAGGTGGCGCTCGATGGCGACTATCCTGCTTGGCAGCCTAATATGAAGAGCGAGATTGTAGAGTTGATGAGAAAGATCTACAAGGACCTCTTTGGTAATGACAACAACGTGGAAGTAATTCACGCCGGCTTGGAGTGTGGTGTGATCGGCGCTAAATATCCTAAGATGGATATGGTCAGCTTTGGGCCTACGCTTCGCTCACCGCACACCGCTAACGAGCGTTGCCACATACCGAGTGTTGATAAGTATTGGGTGTTCTTGAAGGAAATCCTTGCACAGACGCCTAAGAAATAACCCTGTTGATGCATTATGCCTCCTCTTCGTCGAAAGCCGAAGAGGAGGCGTTTTTGCCTTTTGGGGATATAAGATTTCGTAGAACGGATACTCATTGTTTTTGATATAGTGAAAGAGGAGGAAAGACCCACTATTACCGGCGAGCGTCCGGTATCGGATGCGGCGTTTTCGAGGCCGTCTTTTGATGCGCAAGATTATGCCGCAGGGAAAGCATCAAAGACCGACGCGAGACAGCAGGTGAGTATGGCTACTGCTGAACTAACTGCCGACAAACGCAGTGCACGCAAAAAATGGCTACGATTGGGCGGCGCTATACTTGTGGTTGCTATCGCTTTGGCGCTTTATTATTTTGATCCTGCACGCTATGAACTGGCGCCCAAATGCTTTGTAAAATGGGCAACCGGTTATAGTTGTCCGGGGTGCGGCCTTCAGCGCGCAGCGCACGCAGCCTTTCATGGGCATTTTTCAGAGGCCCTGCACTACAACTTCTTCTTTCTTTTTTCTCTTCCTTATTTGGCGCTTGTCATCCTAAGTGATTGGATTTTGCGTGGGGAATCAAAGCGAAAATTGCAACGTCTGACGCATAACGCCAATTGGCTTAGGCTTTATGTGGTGCTATTTTTCGCGTGGTGGATTCTGCGTAATATTCTCGGCATCTAAGCTCAATATACGGAAGCCCCTTAGCAGTTGTCTGCGAGTATAGTTTTTCTTTATGATTGACTATAAAATAGTCGTGAAATGACATTTACTTCTATGATAGCTGCATATTAGGCGGGTTTTGTAAGTGTTTTATGAGATTTGAAAAGCATACTTTGTAAGTACCACCAAGGGGCATCGCCATCGTTCTTCCCGTGTGCAATTAAATTTGCCCTTTCCAACAGGCAAGTAAGATAACAACTTATCAATTAAAAACGTACAACAACAAGCTCTTAGGCTTGATGTTTTCTCGGACGGAGACCTTTGCACAGCGATTGGTGTGTATTTTATTTGTTAATTCATTGTATAATAGGAAGTTATTTCGTATATTTGAGCATTAAAAACAGCATAATACTCCTCCCATGGCATACCAATCCAAGAATACCGATGAGCATGTAACATTTGCAGACGCACTCCTTTCAAAGCGTTATCGCAAAGCACAAAACGACTTCCTCAATCAGGTTGACACGCTTATCGATTGGCGTCCGATCAGGACGCTGATCAACAAGAAATACACGAAGCGACAAAATGCCATCGGCGCACCGGCTTATGACGTGATTCTCTTATTCAAGATGTTGCTTTTGGAGACATGGTACAACCTGAGTGATTGTGCTTTGGAGGAGCGCATCAATGATTCGATCACCTTTTCCCGATTCCTGGGGCTGAAGATGGAAGAGGTATCTCCCGACCACAGCACCATCAGGCGATTTCGTTCGGCACTGACAGAGTTGGGTCTCATGGACAAACTGTTGGCGCAGTTTAACAA
>JABZGO010000230.1 GCA_015259305.1 Alloprevotella tannerae
GATACGCTCAACATCGACAGCCTGCACAAGGATAGCACCAAGCGAGGTGCGCCTTTCGAAGCGCCGATCGACTTTAAAGCCGCCGACTCCTTAGTCTATTACGCGGCCAACAAGCAGGTACTCCTCTATGGCAAAGGTCAAGTGAAGTATCAAAACATGACGCTCGACGCCGGCCGTATTGCGATGAACATGGACTCGAGTTTGGTCTTCGCAGAAGGTGTGCGCGATTCCGATAGTGTGCTTGTTGAGAAGCCCGTCTACCGACAAGGCAGCGATACCTATACGAGCGAGCGAATGGCTTATAACTTCAAGACGCAGAAAGGCTTTATCACCAACGTTAATACCACGCAAGGCAATGGCTACATCCAGAGTGAGAGTTCGAAGCGCACAGCTGACGGCACGCTATATTTGGAGCACGCCAAATATACCACCTGCGACGCGCCGCACCCTCACTTCTATCTCAAACTCTCTCGCGCCAAGGTCATACCCAATAAGGAAACCGTCTTCGGACCGGCTTATTTAGTGGTCGCAGATGTCCCCTTGCCGCTGGGCGTGCCCTATGGATTCTTCCCTTTCAATAAGAAATATTCCAGCGGGCTAGTGATGCCGAAGTACGGCGATGAGACGCGGCGCGGCTTTTATCTGCGCGACGGCGGCTATTACTTTGCTTTGTCCGACTATATGGACCTGAAAGTCTTGGGAGAGATTTACACGAAAGGCTCTTGGGGCTTAAGTGCAGAGACCAACTACAAGAAGCGCTATAAATATAATGGCAATTTCTACGTCAGTTTCTTGCGCACCGTCGAGGGCGACAAGAATCTGCCGGACTATTCAGTGACAAAGAGCTTAAAAGTGCAGTGGATGCACCAGAAAACAGCCGTCGAAGGCACTAACGGCTTTAGTTTTTCGGCGCGCGTCAACTTTGCTTCAGAAAATTACGAGCGCTCCAATTTAGAGAGTATGTATAATCCGAGTGCTTACACGCAGAGCACGCGTGCCAGCTCTATCTCTTTCTCCAAAACCTTTTCGAATATCGGCCTTACGCTCTCCGGGTCGACCAACTTATCGCAGAATATGCGCGATTCAACCATTGCGATGACGCTGCCCGATTTGACTTTTTCGCTCAATCGCTTTTATCCCTTCCGCCGCAAACGGCAAGTGGGGCAGGAGCGTTGGTACGAGAAAATCTCTATGTCGTATACGGGCCAGTTCTCCAATAGTATTACGACCAAAGAGAATCGCCTGCTCAAATCGAGCTTGATTAAAGATTGGCGCAACGGTATGCAGCACAATATACCCATTGAGGCGACCTTCCAACTCTTTAAATACATCAACATTTCGCCCAACTTTACATTTCGAGATTTGATGTACACGAACCGCATTACCAAATCTTGGGACGCTGTGCGGCAAGTAGAATTGAGCGACACCACGCGCGGTTTCTACAACCTTTATGATTGGAATGTAGGCGTTTCAGCCAATACGACGCTCTATGGTTTCTACAAGCCTTTGCCCTTCCTCTTTGGAAAGAAAGTCGTGATGTTCCGCCACGTGTTCAAGCCCTCAGTCTCTTTCAGTTATGCGCCCGATTTCACCGCCCCGCATTACGGCTACGTGAAGAGCTATGACCGCATCGATGCTTCAGGCAACGTTGAGCGCGTACCCTATTCGCCTTACGAAGCCGGCATCTTCGGCTATCCCTCATCGACAAAGCAGGGGACAGTGACGTTTAATATGTCGAACAACTTAGAGATGAAAGTCAGAAGCGACAAGGATTCGACCGGCGTGAAGAAGATTAGTCTTATCGACGAACTGGGCGCCTCGCTCTCTTACAATCTGGCGGCGAAAGAGCGTCCGTGGAGCGACCTCTCAACTCGTATTCGCTTAAAGTTGACCAAGAGTTATACGCTTTCGCTCGCAGCCGTTTTTGCCACGTATGCATATGTGTTCAACTCCCAAGGGCAAGTTGTTACGGGCAATCGGACTGAATGGAGCTACGGACGCTTCGGGCGCTTCCAAGGTATGAGTCAGAACCTCTCTTACACGTTCGACAACAACACTTGGAAAAAGCTTAAATCCCTTTTCCGCAAAGGCGGGAACAACGATTTCGCATCAGGTAACGATAAGCGCGAGGAAGAAAATAGCGACAACCCGACTGATGCCAACATCGATCCGACGCTGCGCGACTTAGATAAGAAGGGGCAAAAAGTAAAGCAGAAAGCCAAAGTCGATCGCGATGGTTATATGGCCTTTTCGTTGCCTTGGTCGCTAACGATCTCTTACGGTGTGACGATGTACGAAAACCGTAATCGCCCGATCAACACGCGCCGGATGCGCTACCCCTATGGCTTTACACAGACGCTCAATGCTTCGGGCTTTGTGCGCATAGCCGACGGCTGGAATATCTCCTTCTCGACCGGCTACGACTTCAATTTCCACCAACTATCTATGACTACGGCTTCCGTCTCTCGCGATCTTCACTGCTTCGAGATGAGTTGTAGCGTCGTCTTGCGCCCCTATTCATCGTTCAACTTCACCTTCCGCGCCAAGGCCAACGAGCTGGCCGACGCTTTGAAGTGGGATAAGCGCAGTTCTTATTCGACCAACGTCGAATGGTATTAAGCCCCTCGCCCGCTTTCTTCAGTTGACGTATTTTCCGATCTTATGCAGCGTCGTAAAGGCCTATGCCGTGCGCCTCGCTACGCCAACAACCAATACACATCTCTATGCCACTGATCTCTAAAGTGCACCACGTTGCCATTATTTGCAGCGATTATGCCCGCTCGCTCCGTTTCTATACGCAGGTCTTAGGTTTAGAAGTACTGGCCGAGCATTATCGCGCTCCGCGCCGTTCGTATAAGACCGACTTGGCCTTAAACGGAGCATACGTCATCGAACTTTTCTCCTTTCCCTCCCCACCTCCTCGTCCCTCTTATCCCGAAGCCGCCGGCCTACGTCATTTGGCTTTTGAAGTGACAGACCTTGATGCGGCCATCCGCAGGCTCGACGCTTTCAGCGTGCCCCATGAGCCGGTGCGCATCGATGAGTTTACGGGCCGCGCTTTCGTCTTTTTTGAAGACCCCGACCATCTTCCCATTGAGTTTTACGCCGCTGAGCAAACGTAAAACTCCAATCGTAATCTCCTTATCTGTATGAAATACGCCGCCTCCTGTTCAATTAAGGCGGCGCTCGCAGT
>JABZGO010000231.1 GCA_015259305.1 Alloprevotella tannerae
CCTCTATGCAGATGTGCTCTACTGGGTGAATCAAGGTTGGGTGGACTATATAGTGCCGCAACTCTATTGGGAGATAGGCCACAAGACGGCTGATTATGATACGCTGATCAAATGGTGGAGCAAGTATGGTTCGAAGCGACCGCTCGTTATCGGGCAAGACGTCGAGCGCACCGTGCGCGCCGCCGATTTGGAGCAGCCTACGATCAATCAGCAGCCCGCCAAATTCGCCTTGCAGCGGAGTTTGCCCGGCGTAGTCGGTAGTTGCTTATGGTATAGCGCCGTCGTTGTCGATAATGTAGGCAATTACGCTACGGCCCTCCGCACCAATTATCATAAGTATCCGGCTTTGAGTCCTGACTACTCATTTATCTACAAGAAGGCGCCGAAGAAGCCTAAGCGCCTCAAAACCTTGTGGATGCCCGACGGATATTATCTTTTCTGGAGTACATCATCGACCAACGATGAAATGAATAAGGCTACGCGCTACGTAATCTACCGCTTTGAGAAAGGGCAAGAGCGCGACCTCAATGATCCTGAGAACATCGTAGCCATAACGAGTGATCCGCTATATCGGTTGCCTTACGACGGCGGTCAACATAAGTACGTCTACGTTGTGACGGCGCTTAACCGCATTCAAAACGAGTCGAAACCGGCTAAGAAGAGCGTCAAACTGTGATGAGTTTTTGCGTATGCTCGCTTGAGGGCGAAGACGCATAACTTAGAAAAACGACTTTTTAACAAAGAAAAGACGAAAATCTTGTTGCAAAAACGCTTTCGCGGCGTTATATAAGTAGCGGCCTCGTTTGGAAGAAATCCAGCCGTGGCCGCTATTTCGTTTGATAAATCTGAAGATAAACCAAAAAGATCTATTATGAAACAAGTAATGTTTACGCTTGCCGTTCTGCTGAATGCATATATGCTTTCGGCTTGTTCAATCAACATCGGTGCCGATCGTTCGGCCGGCCATTATGAAAGAGATGCCGCCGGCTACGGCGCAAATGACGGCGTCATTGAGCGCTCGCTGAGCGTCAGGCCTTTTACGGCGCTCGAGTGCCGTCTGCCGGCGGCTGTCACCTATGTACAGACGAATGATCAAGCGCCAAAGGTGGTGCTCAAAGGTGCGCCTGCGATGGTCGAGCGTTGCGTAGTGGATGTGCACGACGGAAAATTGCTGCTCCGCCTGGCTCAAAACACGGAGCAAAACCGAAAATGCTTTTCGAAATCGTGGGATAAATTAAATATTACGGTCTATGGTGGCCAACTAACGGCGCTTGCGGTACAATCAGCGTGTACTTTTTATGCCGAACGATTGGAAATGCCGCAATTGGCCCTGAGTAATTCCGGCGCATCCACCATCAGAGTGGGCCGATTGGTCGGACAGCGACTGACGATGTCGTGCTCCGGTGCGAGTTCGACCAAATTGGCGGGCAACGTGGCCCAACTTATGCTGAATGTTACAGGCGCTTCCAGTTTTGTAGCTAATGAATTTGCGACGCAAGATCTGAAAGCCAAAGTGTCCGGAGCAAGTACGGCTAAATGTGCTTTGCAAGGTTCAGCCGGTGTCGACGTATCCGGCGCAAGTACGCTCACGTTGAGCGGCACATCCGATTCATTTACGATAAAGTGTTCAGGGGCGAGCAACGTGAAAGCCGCCGGTCTTAGAGCACAAGATGTTCTTGTCGACGTCTCAGGTGCCTCAGGCGTGAAGTGTTATGCCGAGCGCAGTATCAAAGGAACTGTTGGTTGCGGTAGTCTGACGTATGGCGGCCATCCGACCTCATTTAATGTAGAGCGGAAGAACTCAACTGCTTCGATCAAAGCCGTAGATTAAATGGTTTAGTCGGCTTTTCGACCGGCCACTTTGTTTTTTAGTGAGATGCCGCCTTGCAATGATTTTGTTGCAGGGCGGATTTTTTTGTTTCCGTCCAGCGAACTTCTTTCGGCGTCCCATTGCTGCTTCAGCATGTTTGCTGCCGGTTTGCGTTTGCCCTGAATGGCTATGCCGCCCGTTGCGGTGCAGTCCGTTTTCGTGTAGTAGGCTGCTCTTTCGGCCTTTAGTGGTTGTCGGCCGCCCCTATTATATTATATAATGTATCGGCATTGACGTCATACGCGGCCTTTTCGTAGCTCCTGAACGCCTTTTTGTTTTGTTTGCTGCCAGCAAACTATCGTTTGCCGGGAACAAACTATGGTTTGGTGGCAGCAAACGATGGTTTGGTCGGGACAAACGATTGTAGAGCGCCGCAATCGTTGTCGTTGGTTGGTCGCGAAATGCCGTAAAAGAGGAATGAAAAGAGGGAAAATAGCGCGGAGTAGCCGTCACGAAAGACAAGGTGAGCGATTGTCCTTCTGTTCTAAAAAGAAAATCGAAAAGAAGGATGCCGGCGTTGTCTATTGTCTTCAAAAAAATAAGAGAGCAGCGCGAGCGGCCGAAGCCGGCGCTTTCGATTGCTGACTTTATGCAATGCACAAAGCCAACTTTTTGCCGCTATAAGCAGGCTTGGATAATGGAAGAGAAGAGCAAGATTCCGATAACGGCGGGCGGCCAAAAGGCAACTTTCGTATAGTTTGGACGCGGTCGGAGCAGCGGGCGCGCAGCTGCGTAGGTCGTAAAGGCTATGGCTACGCCGATGGTGGCACCCAAGAGGATGTCGCCCGGATAATGGACGCCGAGATACATACGACTGAGGCAGAGCAACAGGGCCCAGATGAACATAGCCGCCGTCGTTTTCCAAGCGCGAAAATACAAGGCCGAGAGCGTGGCCAGGGCGAAGGCGTTTGACGCGTGGCAGGAGGGGAATCCATAATGCCCGCCGCGATAATTTTGCACGGCGTGGACGAGATGGAAAATCGGACTGTCGGGCTGCGTCGGGCGAGGGCGCTGAAAAATAGGGCGGAGAATCGAGGCGCAAGTATAGTCTGCGAGGCCTACCGTGAGCAAGAAAAGCAGCGTAACATAAACAAGTGTGCGATTCCACCCAACCTTTCGCGCTATTAGAGCAAAGAGCGTGACGTAGAGCGGTAACCACAGCCAGCGCGAAGAAACCGACAGCGCAAGGTTATCCAAGAATGATGTATGGAAACCGTTAAACCATAGGAGCAAAGTTTCGTCGAGATGTCGCAAAGATTGGATCATATTCAGAGATTTTCCGCCAAAGTCAAGGCAAAATTGTGAAAAAAGAGCGTATTAT
>JABZGO010000232.1 GCA_015259305.1 Alloprevotella tannerae
AAGGAAAAAGAGGAAGAGAATCTGCAGAAGAAAACGGCTTTGTGCGAGAAAGTCGAAAGCTTAGACTTGAATGCACCCAAGACTTTCGCTGACTGGGATAAGCTAACGAAGACTATTATCGAATTGCAGGCGGAATGGAAGACGATCGGCTTTACGCCGAAGAAGATGAACACGAAAATCTTCGAACGCTTCCGCGCTACTTGCGACCACTTCTTCCGCCGCAAAGCAGAGTTCTTCAAGGGATTGCGCGAATCGCTGGCTGCGAACCTTGAGGCAAAAACGAAGTTGGCAGAAGCAGCCGAAGCTTTGAAGGAAAGCACGGATTGGAATGAAACTTCAAAGCGTTTCGTAGACTTGCAGAAGCAATGGAAAGAAATAGGTCCTGTAGCTCACAAGGTTTCTGATGCGATTTGGGCGCGTTTTAATGATGCTTGCAATTACTTCTTTGAACGCAAGAATGCGGCTACGGGCGACCAACGCAAGGTGGAAGAGGAAAACTTAGCAAAGAAGAACGAGGTGATCGAAGCTTTGCAAAAACTCTATGAAGCCGGAGTGGAAGGTATTTCAGAGCAAGTGCACGACCTGCAAGAGCAATGGAATGCTATAGGCCACGTACCTTTCCGCAAAAAAGATAAGATCTATAAGAAATATCGCGAGATTTGCGATCGTATATATAATGAGTTGCACGTATCTGTACGCCGCCGGAGTATAGAGAACTTCCGCAAGCAGGTAGCAGAGAAGGGCGAGGACGAAATCAGCAAAGAGCGTCGCCGTCTCCGTAATGCACTCGAAGCCAAGCAGGCCGAGATTAAGAATTATGAGACAAACTTGTCGTTCTTCAATAGTAAGTCGAAGGCCGGTGATAGTCTCGTGGCAGAGATAACGCGCAAAATCGAGCGCCTGCGTGGCGATTTGGAAGAAATCAATGAGAAGTTGAAAGCTACGCGTGTACAGAATAAGAAGCAACAAGCCGCAGAAGAGGTGACGCCTGCTCCTGCCGCCGAAACGGAAGCAGAGGCAACTCCGCAAGCTTAACGCACTTATACATATAATATATATGAGTCCACTTTAAAAAGTCCGGACCAAGGCCATTATTGATTTAACATTTCACTCACACATATTCGCTCTTTGAAATTATGCCATGTCGGAGATTTTTTGTATATTCGTAGTGTCCTAAGAGATACAGCGAATGTTCAAGAAAAGCTCCACAAACAAGCAACTGAACATGTTCAGTTCCCCGTCCAATCTCATGGGCAAGCGTGAGCGTCAGCAGTATGACGCTCACAATGCTTCGTCGAGGATGCCGTGAAGGGCTCTGCTGAAGTCACTGGCCACAAGGTCGAAACCGTCCATGCGGACGGAGCCTACCGGAGCGAGGCCAACCGCGAGCTTGCCAAGGATGAGACCAACGGGTTCAAGTTCATCGCCAACGGCATACAAGGCAAGCCTTCCCGCTTCGACCTGAACCGCAAGGATGACCAGACGCTGGAGGTCGTGGACAAGAAGACCGGTGAGGTAATCAACGCCACGCCAGTCAAGGCCGATACTTGGAAGATACCCATCACCAACGATGACGGAAAGGCCACATGGCGGTACTTCGACGAGAAGCAGATAGCGAAGTCCGTCGCCCGCCGGGAGGTCGAGGCCATCCCCTTCGAAGAACGCAAGAAGCGAAACAACATCGAGGCGACCATCTTCCGGTATTGCTTCCATACGAGGAACAACAAGACCCGGTACCGGGGACTGCTCAAGCATAAGATACAGGCCGTAGCACGCTACCTGTGGATTAACGTGCGCAGGCTTTTGCTCTTTGATGAGCAAATGGCACTCCAAATGGCATAAAATGAGTCAAAGAACGAATTGAAGCCTCTGAGAGGCCCAGAATTGAGTCAGGAACGGCTATTGTATGGCTTATTAAGGTCATTACTAAACCGAACTGAACTTTATAGATATCACTGCAGCCGACCCCTGAGATCGGTCTGCAGGCACAGTTGAACAATTTTTAATGCCACTTTTTAAAGTGGACTCATATACCAAAAATAAATAGGAAGATGTCCCTCAGCGTACCGCGGTTCTACAACGTGGAACAAAGGATGTTTATATTCTTAATATAATGCTTACATACTAACATAATAATAAATTAAAAAGGAGTCCCCACTATCGGGGAAGGTTTAGAGGAGGCTTAACGATGAAAGGATGGATAATGTTAGCCATATGGCTATTGGCTGCTACGGCATGCACAGGACAGGCAAAGCAGCAGGGAAAGGGGAATGGTGCAATGACAGACAGTAGTAAAAACATAGCGAAGCGGGACTTTCAGCGCAGGAGCGATGCCGAACTGCGGAAGATGTTAACTCCCGAGCAGTATGCTGTCACCCAGCAGTCTGCCACTGAACGTCCCTACACCAATGCGTACGATAAAGAGTTTCGGAAAGGTATCTACGTGGATATCACCACGGGGGAGCCGCTTTTCCTCTCGTCCGATAAATACGATTCGGGCTGCGGATGGCCAGCGTTCAGCAAGCCTATCAACAAGAAACTGCTCACAGAGCATACCGACCGTTCGCACGGAATGGTGCGCACGGAGGTGAGGAGTGCCACTGGCGAGGCCCATCTGGGCCATGTCTTCGACGACGGACCTGCCGACAAAGGTGGCAAGAGATATTGTATCAACAGTGCGTCGCTCCGCTTCATTCCCCTGGAGGATATGCAGCGGGAAGGCTATGGCGCTTACATTAAATTGCTAAAACCCATTAAAGAGATTTATGTAGCAGGTGGATGCTTCTGGGGGACAGAACATTACATCAAGCAGGTGAAGGGTGTGATCAGTACAGAGGTGGGCTACGCCAATGGTATTACGAAGAATCCTACCTACGAAGAGGTGTGTACCGACAAGACACAGTTTGCCGAAACGGTACACATCACCTACGACCCTGCCGTGGTGAGTCTGGAGTTCCTGCTCCATCTCTATTTTAAGGCTATCGACCCGACTAGCATCAACCGGCAGGGCAACGACCGAGGAACACAGTATCGCACCGGCGTTTATTATGCAGATGCCAGCGATCGCCCGACAATAGAGCGCGTTTTTGCCGACGAACAGGCACATACTACTGGTAAGATTGCAGTAGAACTCTTACCGCTTAAGAACTTCTACACTGCCGAAGAGTACCATCAGGAC
>JABZGO010000233.1 GCA_015259305.1 Alloprevotella tannerae
GCATAGAGGAATTTTCGGCCGATGCGCGTGTCGCTTCCTATGCCGGCGCGCACCATGTTCACGTCTGCTCCCACGCGTTCGCACAGGTTTGCGATGTCGTTCATGAACGATATGCGCGTGGCCAGCATGGAGTTGGCGGCATATTTGATCATCTCCGCACTGGGTACGTCGGTGAAGATTACGCGAAAGTTGTTGAGCATAAAAGGTGCGTAAAGCCGCGTCATAAGTTCGCGCGCCTTTTCGCTTTCTACGCCGACAACCACGCGGTCGGGCGACATAAAGTCTTTGATGGCTGAGCCTTCTTTGAGAAATTCAGGATTGGACGCTACGTCGAAGGGGATGTCGACACCGCGCTTGCTCAATTCTTCGCGAATGGCGGCTTCTACTTTGCGCGCCGTGCCAACGGGGACGGTGCTCTTGGTGACAACGACGAGGTAATGTTGCATATGGCGGCCCACTTCTCGAGCCACCTCCAAAACATAGCGGAGATCGGCGCTGCCATCTTCGTCGGGCGGCGTGCCTACGGCACTGAAAACGGCTTCAACGCCGTCTAAACAATCGGCTAAACGCGTCGTAAAATGCAGGCGGCCTTCTTGAGAGTTGCGCAAAACCAACTCGTCGAGTCCGGGCTCGTAAATGGGGATGTCGCCGGCGCGAAGGCGCTCGATTTTTGCTTGATCTATGTCGACGCAGGTCACGTCGATACCCATTTCTGCAAAGCAGGCGCCGGAAACCAAACCGACATAGCCTGTTCCAACTATTGCTATCTTCATCGCTTAGCGAAAGGTCAAATGTGGGGAATAAAAGAAAAGGAAGAGGAGGCCTCTTCCTTTGTGGGTTTACTGTGCGGGTGCAGTCGGCGCACCGCCACCTGCGGGCTGTCCGGGTAGCGTTTGGGGCGCCGGAGTGGTCTGCATGTTGGTCACAACATTGATGGCCTTATCTTGCTTTGGCTCAAAGAAGGTAGAGGCTACGCTGAAGATGACTAATAATGCAGCTAATGTCCACGTAGACTTCTCAATGAAGTCGGTAGTTTTGCGTACACCCATAATCGCATTGGACGCTGAGAAGCCGGAAGCCAAACCTCCGCCTTTTGATTCTTGGATTAAGACGACCAGCGTAAGCAAAACTCCTGCAATTACGGCTAAGATGATTAAGACTGTATACATCCTACTTATTTTTATGTTTGTTATTTACAATTAGTTTCTCGAGGAAGCGGATTTGGTCTGCAAAATAAACGTTTTTTCTTGGATTAACCAAGTTTAAGCGCCGTATTATTTCAGCCGCTTTCTCATAGCGTCCCTGTCTGATATAGATGCGCGCTAATGTTTCTGTGAAGAAATCTTCGCCAATTTCGCCGTTTTCGTCCTCTTCAGCAAGCTCGGGCGTGTACTCAGGCTCTTCTTTGAGCGTGATCTTATCATTCTTTTCGATGAATGTGTTGACCAGCGTTTCGCGACGCTTGCTTCTCTCATTTTTATCCGACTCTTGGGCAGCGGGAACAGGCTCTGGGCTAATGTCATCCATTTCGTTGAGAATGGCTGTATAGTCGGTCGTGGCATCGGCCGGGGTGGGCGTGCGCCGAACGGGGACTGTTGGCGCACCGGTGTTGTTGATAAAGTCGTCGATCAGCGTCAGTGTGCGGCCTTTTTGCAAATTTTTCTCCGTTACAGAGGAAGCAACGGGCTGCAATAGGCGATTTTTTTCTTCGACCATTGCGTATAGTACGCTCCGATCTGGAACAAAAAGAGCGGCGCGGCGCAGTTCGTCGCCAAATGAGGGGTCGTGGAGTAAAAAAAGATTCTTGAGAAACAATAAGCGTGCGACAGCATCGTAAGGATGCCGCGCAATGGCTTCGCGCAGTTGGAACAGCGTTCGCTTATCCAGCGCCTCCGGATGGGAAAGATAGTCGGTTAATCTCACGTTGCTTTTACCAGTCGGCCACAGTGGCGTTGAAGATTTGGTCAGTTATATCATTGGTCATCTCTCTTACGAGCCGCTCCTGCACAGCCGAGAGTTGCTGAGATGAATCGTATTGCGTCGTAGCTGAGAATTGGCGCTCCCAACTTTGATTCGTTTTGCTGTTGGTGAAGCGTATGTTGACGGTCATTCTTAATTGCACTTGCGAGGAAAGGCCGTCAGCAGATATGCCTTTATTAAATTGATCGTAGCCCGTGATTTCTCCGGCAATGTGTAAATCTCCATTGCGCTTGACTTGCCGCAAACGGGTCTGGTTCGCGTAGATGTCGCGCAGACGATTGTTGAACATAGCTTCCATCGGCGCCCATCCGTAGGGAGCGCGGTTGGTTATGTTATCTATTTGTATGGTGTGGGTTGTCGCGTAGTCGATCGAGGCACCGGTAAATTTATAACTGATGCACGACCCGAACAAAAGCGTTGCGAGCAAGATCAACAAAGGACCGACATACTTAGTTTTCCAAATCATACTCTTTTATTTTGCGATAGAGCGTGCGCTCCGAGATACCCAGTTGCTCAGCCGTCAATTTGCGGTTTCCCTTGTTTTGTTTTAGCACGCGACCAATAGTTTCTCTTTCCTGCTCTTCAAGAGATAGCGTTGGCTTGGCTTCTTCTGCGTCGCGAACCTCTTCTGCTTCCGCAAAAGTTTGGGGATCTACGTAGTGGCTATTGAACGCCGGTAAACCCTTTCTGTCACTAAGATCGCAGGATTGGCCTTTGAGTTGCTCGCTGACGGTCTTTTTTAGCTCAGAAACATCGCGGCGCAAATCGAAAAGTATTTGGTAGAGAATTTCTCGCTCGTTCTCGAAACTATGCTCCTTGACTTGCGGATCAGAGACGACCAACTGGTTGTGCGGACGCTCTTCGGGAATGTATTGACGCAAGACTTCAGCCGTGATCTCCCGTTCTTCGGCCGTCACAGACATATTCTCAGCGACGTTACGCAGTTGGCGGATATTGCCGGGCCAAGAATAATGCATTAAAACTGCCTTGGCGTCTTCCGTAAGCCGAATTGGCGGCATTTTATACTTCTCGCTCATATCGAGCGCAAACTTCCGGAAGAGCAAAGTCGCGTCTTCGCCGCGTTCACGCAAAGGCGGAATCGTTATGAGTATGGAATTGAGGCGATAATAAAGGTCTTCCCTGAATTTTCCATCGCTGATGGCGCGATCCATGTTAACGTTCGTGCTGCAACGATG
>JABZGO010000234.1 GCA_015259305.1 Alloprevotella tannerae
CGGCCGGCTCATAAGTCAGTCGACGGTAAAAGCCGGAGAGACGCGTGCATTCAGCGTACCCTCAGGAGTCTATATTGTTAACGGGAAAAAGATAACTGTAGAATAACGAAAAAGATGGAAAGATATATCAAACCGGCTATAAGCCTCATACAGGTCGATACACCTGCGCTTCTGACGCTTTCTGATCCTGACCACGTTGAATGTCCGCCATTCGTAGGTTTCCGACCCAAAGAGAAATATTACGAAGAAGAGGAAGAAGAGGATACTGAAGAATAACAGCAGCCTCGACCACCTTCTTGAGCTATTGAGGCTCACGAACCAGGGCCTCAACAGACAATTAAAAGAAAGAGTTCGGTTTTGTACCGAACTCTTTCTTTTGTTATCTTACGCAAGCTGCTAATTGGCCCTGTAGAGAAAGCGTTTACACATTTAGCAAGGTATCTTCATCCTTCCCTAAGATCGGCTTTAGCACTCTTATCTTGAATCTTCTACGCCACCTGACGTAATTGGCAAAAAAGCGCATACCAAAACTAAGCAACATCTTATCGTAACGATTTAGGTTTGCATCGCCCATACTTTTTAAGTATTCGGTTTCACGATATCGCTGCAAGTCGAAATCATAATAGAAATAATATTTGGCAAGGATGTTTAGCGTAATCTCCCGTAAGAAACGCTTGCGAAATTTTAAGTCGGGAAATAGCCTCGTATAGTGATTCATAATCAGCTTCTCTTTCTCCATCATATTCTCAATAGGATACTTCTTCGAACTTAAAGACGCTTCACGATTGATATATAAGTAACCCGCCTCCGATGAAACGAAAAGGGTCCTTCTGCGGTTTTTATTCTACCAACTCATTGACTCCTTAGTAAAGGCAGCGGAGCGGAAATAAGATAGAGCTACTATTCATCACGATCGGGAACGTATACACCTATACTAAACTTACCGCAAGCCTGATTCTATTTTGTATGATTTTCGCCCGATGTATATTGCCTATACAGGCGCTGTCTTACATTTTTTAGCAGGAAAGGCTTAGTCAAAGCTCAGCATTCGGCGCACGAATAGGGGGAGACGAACTATTACAAGTAGGGAAATAATAATTCTTAGTAGGCGGACAAAAATTCCAAGTAGGCGGACAAAAATTCCTAGTAGGCGGAGAATTGTCCCAACTAAGCAAGATAGCGCCAACAGACTTTGTAAGCGATAGCGGCTTAAGGAAAAGACTAAAACGAAACGAGGAGGAATCGATTCACAAGGCTTTAGGTGCGGAGATGCTTGGGGAGAGGCCAAAATTGCTGCAAGCAAAGTAAGGACCGAAACAGACATTGCTGTTTCGGCCCTTAAGAGATTGTCATTTCTCGCTTACTTTATCATTTAACGATAAACTTAGCGGAAACTTTGCGACCATTGGCCTTTACCTTAATGACATAGACGCCGACAGCCAATTGAGCTACGCTAACTTCTTTCTCGCCTTTTAATGTAGCCACTTCGCGGCCGTTGACAGAGAAGATTTGCGCATCCGTATAAGCACCATTGATCGTAATCTTATCTGCAGCGATGGTTAAGAGTTGCTTCGCATCGCCGCTAATCGTAAGCTCTTCAATAGAAAGCGGATTCTTCTCGCCATTTGCAATGATCCAATTCTTTGCGTCAGCTTTGATGCTAAGTTCATTGTCGAAAACATTGCCCTCGTCATCGTCCGGATATTCTTCTTTGTTCCAATAGATAACGTATCCCTTCTCATCAGCAGAAGCTTCGGGAAGAGTAGCAATCATCTTCAACGCGTTGTCAACAGAGAACGTATTGATAGCAATATCTACTAAGCGGAGGTTCTCGCAGCCTGTAAAGTCAAGGTTATCCAGTTCGTTATGATCAAGAACCACAGCCTTTAGCTCCGGGCAGTTCTTAACGTTTACAGAAGTCAGGTTGTTAAACATCGCAGCCAAACTTGAGAGTTCTTGGAATCCTTCAAAATTGAGCACGGCGAGCTTGTTGTCGCCACAACTCACTTCTTCGAGTTTCTTATTCGCTAACAGATCCAGATCGGTCAATGCATTCGTGTAGCAGTATAACTCCGTCAACTTCGTACACTTAGAAAGGTCGAGTGACGCCAGTTTGTTTTCGCTGACATTGATTTCCTCCAGATTGATATTGTTCGTAAGATCCAAGTCTGTCAATGAATTGTCTTTCAAGTCAAGCTCTTCTAGCTCCGTATTCTTAGACAGGTCGATGGCGCTCAATTTATTGTGGCTTGCACTGAGTTCCTTGAGATTAGGAAGCATTGTCACATCCAAGTTTTGTATCTTATTCTTCTTGCAATACAATGCTTCGAGCTTCGTATTCCGGTCTACAACAAGATTGGAAATACTGTTGTTGTCAACAGACAGCGCTTTAAGCGCCGGAAGCTTCGTCAAGTTAATCGAATTTAAGCCATTAAAGGAAGCGTTCAACTCTTCAAGGAGAGGAAGTTCGCCGACAATAAGATTTGTGATCTTATTGTTCATGAAGTAGATATACTTAGCGCTCTTCAAGCCTGAAATATCTAACTGTCCGAGTTGGTTATCAGAGCAGTCGAGCATCACCAGCTTAGCGGCCGATGCGCAGTCGATCGTTGAAAGTTTGTTGCCTTTACAATTCATTGCCAGCAAGTCGCCTTCAACGACGACAAACTGATCTTTCGCGGTTGTTGTTACGTTAATCGGCGTAAGCTTGGTAATGTCTGTAGACACGGTGTATTCCTTTGCTTCGCCATCGCCAACGATGACAGAAAGTTTATCTTCAACACCGGCCACATTGAGCGAAAGCATAGCGCCGGCTTCTCCGACAACCTTCATCACGAAGCGCGCCTTTGCATTAGTCGGTTCTGCGTCTAAGATCCGGCCTTTATCCGGCGCCTCTTTCTTGTGATTGTCACTATAGACGGGGTTCGGGTAAGCATAATTGCCGGCCGCATACCTTTTCTTAAAGCCGTCTCCTCGGTCAACATAAAATTCTTCATCGGGAGAGTTTACTTCAAAGTAAGCCATTGTGCGCGAAACAATAGCCGTTTTGAGCCGAAAGACTGACACATCTTTTGGCGTTTGCGCAAAAGACGTGATGATGGCACAGAATGTCATCAAGCCAATAAGTATAATCTTTTTCATGAACATAGGATTTATTATAAGTTATAATAC
>JABZGO010000235.1 GCA_015259305.1 Alloprevotella tannerae
GCCCAAAGACATCTCGAACAAGCCTCCAGTCAACTTCACCTTTCAGCTCGTTCTCTTCTTAAAATCATTCGTCTTTCTCGTACTATCGCTGATCTTGATTCTTCTACCGATATTAAAATTCAACACCTCTCAGAAGCTATTAGTTTTAATCAATCATAAAACATCATCCCGCCCCCTCACCCCCTTGATTATCTCAGTTATTCTTGATATAATTCAAGCTATTAAGGTTAAAAGAAAGGACTACCATTAGTATCAAAAATTCACGTACAAAAATCAATGGAGAAATCCGTTACGAATCTGTGCGAGTTATTGGAACTAATGGAGAGCAACTTGGCATTATGTCAAGCCGCGAAGCTCAGCTCCTCGCAAGAGAAAATGGCGTTGATCTAGTTGAAATCGCTGGAAACGCAAATCCTCCTGTTGTCAGAATCATCGACTGGGGTAAATTTCAATATCAGAAGATGAAAGAAGAAGCCAAGAATCGTAAAAAAGCTCGTGAAAAACAATCTGAGCTAAAACAAATGAAGATTGGTCTCAAAATCAGTGACAATGACCTCAATATTAAAATCCGCAAAATTAAAAGCTTCCTCGATGATGGCGATCATTGTAAAATCATGATCACTTTCCGAGGTCGTGAACTTGCTCACAAAGAGCTTGGTAGCACTCTACTTGATCGTATTTTAGCTGAATTAGCTGAAGTAGCCATCGTTGAAGGAAAACCACAATTTGCTGGACGCAACTTATCAGTCGGAGTTCGGAAGAAGTAATTTCCTACTTCCACGGTTCCCTGATCGCTCCTTAGCTCAGCTAGTCTGAGTACAAATATTAACTATAACTAAAAGGAAAACCTATGCCTAAATTAAAGACCCATAAAGGCACCGCAAAGCGTATTAAGATTTCCGGTACTGGAAAATTAATCCGTGAGCGCGCCTTTGGTAACCATATCCTTGCCAAGAAGTCCAAAGCAAGAAAACGCAATATGAAAACTGCTGGTGCAGTCGAAGGTAAAATTGCAAAAAATATTAAGAGTGCATTAGGAGTTTAATCATGAGAATTAAAAGAGGTGTCGCTGCACGCGCAAAACACAAAAAAATCCTAGCTGCCGCTAAAGGTATGCAACATTATCGTACACGAAGTTTCCGTCTTGCCAAACAAGGCGTCATCAAGGCTCTTCGCTACGCTTACCGTGACCGCCGTAATCGCAAACGCGACCTACGTGCTCTCTGGATTACTCGCATCAACAACGCATCCCGCGAGCTTGGTCTAAGTTATTCTCAGCTTATCAATCTTATGAAGAAACAGAACATCACTGTTGACCGCAAAATCCTTGCCGAGCTTGCCGTTAATCAACCTTCTGCCTTCAAAGCTATTGTCGAAAAAGCTAAACAGGAGAATAAGTAATGGCTATTTGTGAAATCACCGGTAAAGGCAAGATGTACGGACACAATGTTTCGTTCTCACAGCATAAAACCCGTAAAGTATTTAAACCAAATATTCAAAAGAAAACCCTCATCATCGATGGTAAGAAGATTCGTCTAAACGTTAGCGCTGCCGCTATTCGTACCCTCAAGAAAAAAGGTTTTCTTAAATAATTAGAAAACAAAAAATAGGCCCGCAAAGGGTCTATTTTTTAAGTCTTTACTAAGCCGGGTTCTGTAACTTATGTTCTATCGATCCCCTATCACAAGATAACCATAACGGGGGGATATTAGATAAGCCGACAGTCATCTATCTAGACATCTTGTTGCCAAAATGTTCAAGCGGTGAGCGTGCATCCTCGAACAAAGGTTCTCTAGCACTCCTTGCAGCCAGTAGGGTTTACCATCGTCTATGTCACCATAGTACGCCGTGAGCTCTTACCTCACACTTTTCACCCTTGCCCGAAGGCGGTATTGTCTCTGTGGCACTTTCCCTATTTTTAAGTTTTTTGATGTATCACTACACTTCTAAACGATCAAACGGTCGCCGTTAACGACTACTGCGTTCTATGCTGCCCGGACTTTCCTCTTGGTTATACCAAGCGACTGTCTTGCGGACTCTTGAATATCCTACCATAAATTGCATCTAAAAGCTAGGATCCAAAGTGTCGATCTATCGCCTTATTCGCTTCGCTATCTGCAATTATATTTCGCTCTCTCTTCACATGTGTAAATGCCACTGTGTCAAAACTTTGAATAAGTCTATTAATGTCATTATAGATTGGCAGGATATCATTATTCTTAACTTGATATATTCCATTCATCTGATTCACCATCATTAAATTATCCGATACAAAGCGCACCGTCCTAAAGCCAAGTTCAATTGCCTGTTCACACCCTTCTTTAAGAGCATAATATTCTGCCACCCTAGAAGTCGCAAATCCAATAAACTCCCCACCCCTCTTAAGTTCCTGGCCCTCCTCACTATATATCACGTATCCAATTCCCGATGGCCCAGGATTTCCCCTTGAAGCTCCATCTGTGTAAATAATTGGCCCATTAGCAGCGCCCCGAAGCCCCACCGTAACTTCTCCATTCTGCCTGTTGCCTGTTTTTCCAAGCTCAATTCCAAGTACTGTAGCTGAGGCCTCCTCGAAACTTAAATTAGAAAAGATATCATCATTAAATCCTAAAAATTTATACGATGAATATTTATCACTCAGTTCAATCTTATTAGCTTCATTATCCTCAACGTCAATATCATATATAATATATAAACTATATATTTTTGAGGCATCTTCATACTCCGTAAATGTGATTACGTCTCTAATCTTCATTTTCTTAACAGTCAGTGATAAATCCTCATCTACCAACCTCGCTATCGCTTCTTCTGGCTGCTCCCCCACTCGAATCTTGCAAACCGGCAACTCCCAGACAGTAGATATATCCGCACGTCCCTTATTCTTCTTTAACACCAAAAAATGATCCGCTTTCCGAATCATTCCAGCTATTCTAATTTTCTGCTTCATGCCCACTCATATCTTGAAAAATCATAAACCCTAGTGACCTGTTTTTCCCTGTAATAAATACAGGTGGGTAGAATCTTATGCGCATCTCCACGGAGATAACACCGCGAAACCCCTGAAACATGACTATTCAGGAAAATCATGCCGCCACTAGGGTAACTTAATTATAGCATACCTTATTTATTTATTTTACACCCACAATAAAATAAAAGAATTTC
>JABZGO010000236.1 GCA_015259305.1 Alloprevotella tannerae
TCCGGTAATATTATGATATTTGAGCCGGTCTTCTCATCTCGAAACTCTATCTTATGCTTAATTACGAAGAAATCTTTTTCAGCATTCTGCTCGGCAATACCTACTTCCTTTATGTTTTGTACAAATACTTCAGAGCTACCATCAAGAATAGGAAATTCAGGCCCATTTACTCTGATCATACAGTTATCGATACCTAAGGCGTAAAGTGCAGCCATTGCGTGCTCTATAGTACTACAGCGAGCCTCACCTTTTGCTACGACCGTTCCTCTACTCGTATCTACCACATTTTCTGCGATAGCTTCAATAATGGGTTCTCCAGGGAGGTCTATACGTTGAATCTTATAACCATAATTTTCCGGAGCCGGATTAAAGGTTACTGTAAGACTTAGTCCCGTATGTAATCCCTTTCCGTATAGTGAAAATGATCCTTTCAGCGTCGTTTGTTTCATTCAGTGTTCGTTTTTATTTAGTCCTTGCATAACTATTTGCATAACTATATAAATGCTGCGGCTAAGTAGCCTACAGATCCTCAATCGCAATCTGCTGCACTTTCTAATTTCTCGTTAATCTCAGTCAGTTCTTTACGCATTTGCGGCAAGCCTTTAAACACGGCATAACTGCGTGCAAAATCCTTAACATCCATTGCCGGAGATCCTAACAGTGTCCTATGACTTTTACGGATACATCCCGCTATGCCTGCTTGCGCACCACAATTGGTATGATCCGCAATGGAAATATGTCCGGCTATGCCAACTTGCCCGCCAAACATACACCAATCTCCCACTTTTACAGATCCAGCAATACCAACTTGTGCTGACATCACAGTATTAGCACCTATCTCGCAATTATGCGCAATCTGAATTAGGTTATCCAGTTTTACGCCTTTGTGTATGATTGTAGATCCCATCACAGCGCGATCTACACAAGTATTTGCTCCTATTTCGACATCATCTTCAATAATGACATTGCCAATTTGCGGTATTTTTTCGTAACCATCTGCCGAAGGTGCAAAGCCAAATCCATCGGTACCGATACAGCAACCACTATGTAAAATAATGCGATCCCCAATGCTACAATCGTGATAGACTGACACATTAGGATACAACAAACAACTTTTGCCGACCTTACTCCGTTCTTCAATCACGCAGTTTGCATAAATCTGCGTATTATCGCCTACTACAACGCCTTCGCCAATATAAACAGAAGGGCCGATATAACAATTCTTACCGATTTGAGCTGATTCTGCAATCACAGCCCGCGGATGAACGCCCCTCCGGCTTTGCGTTTGCTGTTGATAGATTGTTAGTAAACGACCAATTGCTTCTCTCGCATTCGGCACGCGTATAAGTGTAGCCTTAACTGGTTGAGTTGGATTAAAATCAGCATTAACAAGCACTACAGTTGAGAGCGTTTCATATAGGTAATGTTCGTAGTGCATATCTGCCATAAAAGAAATGGCTCCCGGACACCCCTCTTCTATTTTGGCAAAAGTATTAATTACCGCATCCGGATTCCCCTCAAGGGTTCCTTGCAGAAGGTCTGCGATCTGGCGGGCTGTATATTCCATCTTGGGTATTTTAATTGATTCGCAAATTTCGCAAAAACAAATGACAAAGCCTAAGTTTCTACCTAAAAAAGTCCAACGAACAATCACGTATAGACCTCTTATGAAATTTCTCTACTTTTATAGGCTAAATCTCGATAAAAAAATAAGCAAGATTGAGCAACATTATTAACGCCCTTAAAAGCCATTTGTTTACGATATTACAGATCAAACCAAACAAGAATCTTTAAGGAGTATGACTAAGTTTGATATCTACTTAAAGAGATTTGACAGCTACACCTTCAACTTCAATTAACCACCCCGGCCGACAAACACGAGCTTGCAAAATGAGAAAACTGAGCTGCGGGAAGCGCATTCGCATATAGCGATCTATCGTAACATAATCGGCAATATCACGTAGATAGATTATAACGGATTGCATATCGGCCAAACTTCCTCCACCATCTTTTAGTAGCTCTTGAATATTAAGAAACAAACGTCCTGCTTGTGTAACAACGTCGCCCGGATGTACAATATCGCCTTGTTTATCAATGCTGGCTGTTCCGGAAATAAAGAAATAGCGCTCATTTGCCACGTCAATTGTGGTCCCACGCTCAAAGGCCACGCCATATTCCTCCGACCGATTCAAATAGTCAGCTGCCTGTAGGTATCTTATAGTCCCACTATAAGTTTGATCAACCGATAAAAAGTCGATACCAATAAGCGCAGCATTGTGAGCAAAACTTCCACCTATACCCGTTGAGGCAATAAAGTGGGTATCTTTATTCAATCCTTCCCGTTCAAATAATCGGTTGCGCCCATTGACAAGTCCGTCATAATGACGATCAATGTCATGCACAAAGCACCATGTACGCAAGCAATTGTCTTTGAGATTCAAGTCTTGTTCTTTAAGGAAAGAAATATGCGATTCAAAGGCCTCAAATGTCTGTTCTTCTGCAGATTGACCATCGCATTCTTCAGCAAATCTTATCGATTGAAACAGAAAGTGAGAGGCGTCGCCTTCTACGGTTTGCAAAGAGACCTTACTACCATCTAAAGGGGGCTGTTCTACGTAGGCCATGACTCTCTCATTCAACTTTTTAGCAAGTGGGTGGCGCTCAAAAACAGGCAACTGATTTTTAACGTCAGAGAAATATACGCGTGTAAAATTCGTTTTCACATCATAGAGTTGGAGCAATAGATCGTCCAACTCCTGTGTCAAGGTGCGGCCGGGCAGCGGCTGATAGATCCGAAACTGCATACTAAATTTGTTTACTGCAAATTTAAAAACAAGCTACGGAACGACCAAAGTATGACAAAGGCTTCTTGCAACTTTTCATAGAAATACCAGCTTTCAAGTCCAATCTGCTTGCATTTCACCTACGCAAAGTACATTTTTAATCGAGCAAGACCTACGCGATCAAAGTTCCATTGCGATAAATCAACAGTACGCCCACGATGGGACATACGCACGCTCACGATGAAAAAGATCTTACTCAGAGTTTCAGCATTTCTAAATCAACATAAAATGCTATATACCCCAATTCGGTTTAAGGTCCCCTCTTTTATTCCTCATCTTATAGTCC
>JABZGO010000237.1 GCA_015259305.1 Alloprevotella tannerae
CGCCAACTCTGAACGCTCCTCTACCCTATGCCATCGATGCGCCTGCGTCGGCGGGCCATCAGTATTCGAAAAATATACATTTAGCATACAACAAGGCTAACGAACTTGCGGGTTCGTTGGCCTTTTCTTCATTCGTTTCTATCTATATGCCAAGTCTTTATCATTCTCTTTCTTGCTGTATTGAGCAAAGCAAAAAGCAGCATCTGCAGGTGGTCTTTTAGCAGCCTTCAGTCTCTAAATCATAATTTCATGGTAGGCTTAAAGCGACCAAAAGGCGATTATGCGATTAAGCAACGTGTAATATTTTTCTCTGTGATTACTTATTGACTTCACATAAGTTTTGCGACCTATCGACTGAATCGGCATATACTGCAAGAGGCGGCAGATTTTATGGAGAAACTCAGCAACCGAGCATAAAAAATCGCGAGCTTGGTCTACTTATATGGGTAAACGTAAATACACACACCAGCTGCAAGTTTTAAACACGCAATATGGAGATTATAAGACGCATTAAGCAACACTTTTCCATTTTATTTTCAATGCAAGAAGCGTTTCATTTCCTCATTTAATCCCACCCACGTATCGTTTGCTCCCACCAAACGATAGTATGCTGCCGGCAAACGATGGTTTGGTCGCGGCAAACGATCGTTTGCTGCCGCCAAACCATAAATTAGCAAGAAATGATCAGCGACAAATGGGTGCTCACTACAGAGCGACGGAGCAAAGGGAGGGGAGCATTAGCAACGAGGCGTTTAATATTCGTCGTTTCTCTTTATCTTATAAGATGCAGACGAAAACGGACTTGACGCGCCGAGCAAGACTAAGAGTATAAGAAACAGAAAAACACGTGTTTACTGAAACAGAATTTGCCTAACAAGCTAAAAATATCAGCCTGCATGGCCGCCTTCGTGATGCGCCGCTTCCGGGTAGAGGCTTGTAGGAAAACAGGGGTAGTCGGAGTCGGCTTGGGGGAAGATGGCAGGATCGGCCATAAGGGGCCGCAACCGGCCGCAACTTACAAAAAAAGCCGCCTCGAGGACATCGAGGCGGCAGGATAAATATATTCTAATCCTATGGACGAAGATTAGCGAACAGAGATCTTACGCGTGATGTTTGCATTTGAAGTATCGACGCGCAAGATGTAAACACCGGCATTCAACTCGTTGAGATTGATCGTCTCTTCTTGACCGCAACGAACGTCATTCAGCGTGCGGCGAAGCACTTGCTTACCATCGATCGTATATACGGCGATGTTAGCGTAAGTTTCGTTGTTGTTGAAGAGCAGTTGCCAAGCATCCGGCTGCATAGAGATGGAGATCGGCGTCGTAGAGTTGGTCGGGATGTCAAGAATACCAACACCGGTCTTGATTTGCAAAGCCTTCTTCAAACCTTTGTAAGCATTGATCTTACCATAACCAAAATTCTTGTTCCATCCGGCCTTAGCATATCTGTCGTGATTTGCAGTCTCCTTGAAAATTTCTATCATCTGATCGTACGTCAAATCAGGGTTTGCGGACAACCAAAGAGCTACAATACCCGTAGCTGCAGGTGAAGCCATAGAAGTACCGCTCATTTGGCCGTAATAGTACTTGTAGAGGCCTCTTTTCTGAATGTCAACGATACCGGCATCAGTCTGAGAGAACCCCTTGTCGTACTTAGAAATTGCAGACTTAATCAAGAAGCCGGGCGCAGCAATAGTTGGCTTATCGATCGGGCCGAGCCAAGGACCGGGACTTGAGAAGAAAGTTATATCACCTACATCTTGACCGCCTTGCGAATAGGTCTGGTTGGTAATAGCTGACTTATACTTATTGGTAGCTGCGAAAGCGGCAACGCCAAATGCGTGAGGGATGGATGCAGCTCCTTCACCAACCAAATAATCGTGGTCAGGATTGATAAATTCTGCAACTGCTCCGGCCGGTCGCTTGAACGTTCCGTAGCCGTCGTTCAACCATCCGTGAACTACATCACCATTATCACCAACCATTTCCACACCAAACTCAGCACCGGTTGCACCCAAGAGGCGCCCCATGCTTTCTACGATCAAGCGGAAATCAAAGTGATGCTTACCGTTGTAGGGGTTTACTTCATCAGAGAAGACGGCATAGCCTGCATTTTGCATTTGCTTGAGCTGTGCAGACGTGAGATAAGTCTTCTGACCCTTTAAGTAGTAGAAAGGCTTAAAGGTTATGTGCTTCGTACCATCGGTATTCTGCGCCCAAAGTTGACCCATAATCTGCGAATATGCACCCATATTGTTGGTAGGTGTCTTTATGAGGACGCTTTTCGTTTCGCCGTCGCTCGTAAATGTATGAGTCGCGTGGATAGCCAAGTCACCCTCATTACCCATAGCGGCACAAACGAAACCTTTTCCTTGCTTCAAGAGATCATTGATGGCTTGGTCTGTCGGTTGCGTACCATCGTGCGGGCCGAGTTGCGAGCCAAAACTCATATTGATGACGTAAGGCATGTTTTTGCTCTTAGCAAATTCCTTGATTTTCTTAACGTCCTCGATCAACTCTCCGTCCATGAAGCTGGAAGGTATGAGATAGAGATCTGCCAACGGAGCATTACCATACAAACCATTACCTACGTCAGTTCCGGCTGCGATGTTCGTCACGTGAGTTGCGTGACCATGGGCCTCCATTCCGTCACCGCCGGAAGGAATATTTTCCGTCGGCACCGTTGCATTAGGATTCGTGTAGTAATTTGTGCGATTCCACAACTGCTTCACGCGAGTTTTGCCGTCCGCATCGTTGAATGCGATATGCTTATACTCGAAGCCCTGATCGATAACTGCGACTAAAACGCCGGCACCTTTGAAGGGAGTCTCCAAATCTATGCCTTGGTGAACGCTATCTACGCCCGTAACCTTACGAGTGATGTCCATTGTGGGCTTTAAGACGCGAGTCGGGTTGATGTAAAGTACGTTTTCGTCAGCTGCCAACTGAGTTAAGTAAGCGGCAGGCACACTTGCCGTCAACAGCGTATTGCTAATCACGGTAGAAACATAGCCTTCGGCATTAATCATGTCCGCTACGCTCTTCGCATCTTTAGCACTTATGATCACAGCAACGGGAGCCTCGCTCGCTTGCTTTGTAAGAATGTGCTTACC
>JABZGO010000238.1 GCA_015259305.1 Alloprevotella tannerae
CAGCAAACCATTCTGCTCTGCTCCGTAAGATGGGTTTGCACCCGGAGCGAGCGGCGCGCCGGAAGCACGACCGTCGGGCGTATTACCCGTATTCTTGCCATATACCACGTTAGAAGTGATGGTAAGAATACTTGTCGTCGGCTCAGACTTACGATAAGTATGGTGCTTGCGAATCATACTCATGAAAGTCTTTAACAGCCATACAGCGATTTCATCGGCGCGGTCATCATCATTACCATAGCGCGGGAAGTCGCCTTCTGTCTTATACTCTACCGGGAAGCCGGTCTCGTCACGGATAATATTGACTTTGGCATACTTAATAGCCGAAATAGAGTCAACTACGTGACTGAAGCCTGCAATACCCGTTGCGAAAGTGCGACGCACATCGGTGTCGATCAGTGCAAGTTCGGCAGCCTCATAGAAGTACTTATCGTGCATATAATGGATAAGGTTCAGCGTGTTTACATAAACCCCCGTTAACCATTCCATCATATTTTTGAAGCGCGGCATAAACTCGTCATAAGTTACCACGTCGCCTTCGATCGGACGATAAGCCGGACCGCATTGCTCACGCGTCTTGGCATCTACACCGCCACTGATCGCATAGTTGACACACTTTGCAAGGTTAGCACGAGCACCGAAGAACTGCATCTCCTTACCGGTCTGCGTAGCCGATACGCAGCAGCAGATCGAGTAATCATCGCCCCAAATAGGACGCATCACGTCGTCATTCTCATATTGTATAGAGCTTGTCGCGATAGAAATCTTTGCCGCATAGTCCTTAAAGGTCTTGGGCAAGCGTGAGCTGTACAAGACGGTGAGGTTAGGCTCAGGCGACGGCCCCATATTCTCCAGCGTGTGGAGGAAGCGGAAGTCGGTCTTCGTTACCATTGAACGGCCATCCATACCTAAACCGGCCACTTCGAGCGTAGCCCATACAGGGTCGCCGGAGAAAAGTTGGTTGTAAGACGGGATACGTGCAAACTTCACCATACGGAACTTCATCACCAAGTGGTCAATGAGCTCTTGCGCTTCTTTCTCCGTAAGCGTTCCTTCTTTGAAGTCGCGCTGAATATAGATGTCGAGGAAAGTAGAAATACGACCTACCGACATCGCCGCGCCGTTTTGCGTTTTGATCGCAGCCAAGTAGCCGAAGTAAAGCCACTGCACAGCTTCGTGCGCATTGTTAGCGGGTTCAGAAATGTCGTAACCATAGATGGCTGCCATCTCTTTCATCTCTTTCAAGGCCTTGATCTGCATAGAGATCTCTTCGCGCAAGCGGATTACTTCTTCCGTCATCGTGCCGTCGCCACAATTGCGCAGGTCCTTCGCTTTCTCGTTAATCAAGAAATCAACACCATACAGCGCCACGCGACGATAGTCGCCAACGATACGCCCACGCCCATACGTATCAGGAAGACCTGTAAGGATATGGTTGTGTCTGACGAGCTTCATTTCGTCCGTATAAGCATCAAATACGCCGTCATTGTGCGTCTTGCAATACTTCGTAAATATTTCGTGGAGCTTTGCAGAAGGTTCATAGCCATAAGTCGTGCAAGCCTGTTCCGCCATCTTTATACCGCCGTAGGGCATAAAGGCGCGCTTCAAAGGCTTATCCGTTTGCAAACCGACAATCTTCTCCTGCTCCTTAGTTCCCTCTCCGATATAGGCAGGGCCATAGGCCGTCATACTGGAAACGATTTCCGTTTCCATATCCAATACGCCACCTTTCGCACGTTCCTGCTTTTGCAGTTCTTTGAGCATACCCCAAAGTTTGTCCGTTGCTTCAGTTGGAGCTTCGAGGAATGAGGCGTCACCATCATAAGTGGTGTAGTTGTCTTGAATAAACTGGCGCAAGTTGACCTCATCGACCCACTTTGTGCCGGTAAATCCTCTCCATGCTTTTTTCATACTATTTGATTGTTATTGTGTAAAATGCTGCGTTAAAATGCTTGTACGTACGCTTACTGACAAAGCACTCCTAATCACAGCGAGCAAAGTTAGGTATAAAAAGGATAAAACCAAGAGCTTGGTTAAATTTATGTTTATACGTAGCACAAAAAATAAGATTTGAAAAGTTTAGAAGCGGGGAGCTTCTGTGAATGGATGGTGAGCGATCAAGAGTAGCTTATCGAATGCAGGAGCAATGAACAAGTTTTCATCTTCCTCCAATCGCGCCCTCGAAGCCCTGCGCTCCGATAGTTTGTCAGACAAGCTGTTTCTACTCTTTACTCACGCCTCTTCGCCTTGAAGCTTCATGGCAATCCGGCCTTCATCGATGTTCCCTCCCTCCCTTTACCTGCATACGAGGATCCGCTTCGCGAGCCTCGCATTGTTCAACATAGCTTTCCAAATGGTATCGAATGGAGAGCGCCTCGTCATTCGCATCAAAGTATAAGAATGAATTCGAACCTTGTTCAGATATTTCCTTGTCCGAAGGATGTATTTCGCCGAAGTATATTTCAAAATTCTTCTCTGTCATTTCCGGATGAAGCTCGTGCTTTGAGACCTCTGCAAAACTCTTCTTTTAATTTGTCCATATCAAATACTTTTTTGTACCTTTATGGCAAGAAACAAAAGATATCCTCTCCAAGTTTTGCTGATATATTTCTTGGCCAAAGAAATGTTAAGCAGACCTTCTTTTCCCAAATAAACACAGTTATTGATTGGGCATCTATTCGTGCTATAATCGAAGTAGCTTACACCAAAGGCTATAATTCTACAGGTCGCCCGGGCTATGACAGTCTTGTTTTATTCAAGATTGAATTACTCCGTACTTGGTATGGTCTGAGTGACGGAGAAGTTGAAGAGCAGGTTAACGACCGCCTGTCTTTTAGCCGTTTTGCAGGTCTTGGCATGGAAGATATTGTTCCTGATAGTACTACTGTGTGCCGTTTTCGCAACATTCTTGTTGAAGCGGATTTGTATGATACGCTTCTTGTGGAGTTTAATCGGCAATTGGAAGCTAAAGGAATCATTGTAAAACGTGGTGCCATCATTGATGCCGGCATTACGAATACTCCCCGTCGCCCCCGCGGACGTAAGAGCTATGAGGTCGTCGAGGATAGAAAAGAGGATGAGAACATGGAGGCTTCTGAGA
>JABZGO010000239.1 GCA_015259305.1 Alloprevotella tannerae
CTACGCAAAACGTACCGGGCGAGTGGGCTTTCCAAGGCGAATTCGGTTACCAGTTTAAGCGTCACACGGCGCTGGGTGGTAAATATGGTACGCACATAAAGATCAACGCTTCCCACATTCGCGGTATTGAGACGCAGCCGCTCGTTGATGCAGCGGGCAAACCCATCACCGAGCTCAAAGGTACGGACGGCTATACCTCAAAATTCTTTGGTATGGGTAAGCAAACCTATTTCCAAGACATCAATGTGCAGATTGAGAAGAAGCTTTCGAAGAAGTTTAAGTTGAACTTGATGTACTTGAACCAACGCTACAACAAGACCGTTGTAGAAGGCGAGGGTGGCACCATAAAATCCAACGTCTTTATCGCAGAAGGCAAGTATCAATTCAATCGTAAGTTTACTTTGCGTGGAGAAGCGCAATACCTCCATACGAAACAGGATCAAAAAGATTGGATTTTCGGCTTGTTAGAGCTTTCTTTCATGCCCAACTGGATGTTTACGATTTCCGACCAATACAATGCGCACGTTCCTGATGCCTCAAATCCCGGACACGAGAACGCCGTACATTTCTATATGGCCTCCGTTTGCTACACGAACGGCCCGCACCGTTTGCAGGTGAGCTATGGTAAGACCCGTGCAGGCTTCAATTGTTCCGGCGGTGTCTGCCGTTGGGTTCCCGCGCAAAAGGGTGTGCAGATTTCCTACAACTTTGGTTTTTAAGATATGAAGATAAAGAATTTTTTGCTCCTGAGTTTGGCAGCCGTTGCCTTCGCAGCGTGCGATAACATTAGTGAGTCAGAGCGCTACGGTAAAGATCCCGTTGATGTGCAAAAGGCTAAGAACGTCTTGATCGAAGATTTTACCGGCCAGAAATGTATTAACTGTCCGAAAGCTACGGATGTTATCCACGAGTTGCAAGGTCTTTACGGCGAAGATCACGTTATCGCCGTTGCCATTCACGGTGGCGCCTTGTCGCTCCCCGAAACGAATCCGAAGGGGTTGGCCACGGAGCAAGGCAAAGCCTATCACGAACATTGGAACGTGACGACGTGGCCGAAAGGAAAGATTGATCGCGGCGAAAACTTGGAGTTCACTTCTTGGAGTGCTGAAGTCGTGAAGCGCTTACAGATGAAGCCGATCGTAGATTTGGATTTGTCCGGCACGACTTACGATGCAACATCGCGCAAGTTAAACGTTGCCGTGAAGATGACCGGCAATGAGGCCGTTGAAGGCAAGTTGCAAATCTGGCTCATCGAAGATAATATCGTCTTGCCTCAACAGATGCCCGACGGAAGTCTGAATAAGAACTACGTGCACAACCACGTATTCCGCGCCAGCGTCAACGACCCTTACGGAACGCCTGTTACGGTGGCTAAGGCAGCCAGCGAGACGAAGCAGTTCGACTACACTCTGGCAGAGAAATACAAGCCGGAGAATGTGAGTGTCGTAGCTTTCGTCTACAACGATGCCGGTGGCGTTCTGCAAGTCATCAAAAAGAAAATCCAATAATAAATTTGAGTGTAATATGAAAAAGATTCTATCCATTTTAGCCCTGTTTGCTTGCGGCGTATTCGCAGCACAGGCACAAGTCGACAAGACTTTGCAGTTCGTAGATAAGGATGGCAAGGTCGTTGAAAACGGCGCAGAGCTGACTTTAACCGAAGTTGAGGCGCCTTGGGGCGATGATCAGATCGTTTTGCCCTTGTCAGTGAAGAACACGAAGAATGCAAAGGCGGGCGTGCGTCTTATCTTTAATGTAATGCAGATTGATAACGGCGCCATCCAAGTTTGTTTCCCTTCAGAATGTACTTCTAACAGCGAAGCAAAAGAGTATATTACAAAACCCGGCACGCTGGAAGCCGGCGAAGTGAAAGAGATGGCTACTGAATGGTTGCCCACAGCAAAAGGCAAGTGCGTTGCGACGTTCCAATTGCAATACTACGAGCCGACAGCGGGGGGCGAGCCGACTTATAAGGACGGTCCGAAAATCAAAGTAACGTTTGATTATAACCCGACGAGTGTAACCAACGTGAAGGTTGGCAACGTTCTGATGGACGTATACGACACGGCGGGCAAGATGGTCTTGACCAATGCGAAGAAGAGCGATGTAATCGGTCTGACGCGCGGCGTTTACATCTGCAAGACGAAGGTAAACGGCAAGCCCGGTAAGGTTGAAAAGATCTTAGTGCGCTAAATTTAATCATTCCGCCGGCGCTTTTTTTAAGTCATCTTGGAGAGTGATTCCGGAAAGCGAAGATTTAGGCGGATGATCGCTTGATAGCGGACGCGAAGCAGCATCTTTGGTGCTGCCCGCGTCCGTTTCTTTTTTAGCTGTTCGCCTTATCCGAAGCGCCAATAGCCGTTGGGCCTAAGCAGCGTTGGTCCTGATGAGGCGAAAAGTTGCAATGTGTAAAAGCGTTGCGCCCTTTTCCTTTCGGCCTTCCCGTTTTCGTCAGCCTTTCGCAGCTATTGTGCGGCGTATATTCCTTGAGCGCATCGCTTGTTGCAACATTTCGCGCTGTGCATTTCCCTTTTTCGCGAGAATCTTCCATTTTTTACAAACTCATAGTCGCCGTCGGAACGCTTTTCGCCCCCTGCGCCCCACATTTATATAGAGGTGCGCCGAAAAAGTTTGATTAAAGCCTTATTTTTGCACAAAATAACATGATTCAAATGAAGATTACGCCCCGTCCGCTCCTTTGCCTCCTCTTCCTCCTTCCCCTATTGTCAGTCCGCGCACAAGTTGTGGCGGTCCAAGTGGCCGAAATGAAGCGAACCGACTTTTATGGCAGCATACTCAGTTGCCAAGATTCGACGTTTACCTTTGTTACCGATGAGCACGATACCCTCCGCTTCGCCATTCCCACCGAGCCCGACTACGACCATCGCCGCGTTGGCGCGTTGCGCGCCGGAGATCGCTACTGCCTCCTTGCGCGTACGGGCGACTATCCTTTAGAAGTAGATGCTTACCTCAATCTGTCGCAACTCTTGGGTAGATGGCTCGACGACGATACCCATAAATTGAGACCTTTGCAAAATAAGGAGGTGGAGTAAAGAGGAGTTCTTGGCATAAAAGGAGCGAGTGAAAGGGGTGGCAGT